>JAUVZS010000137.1:0-4528 GCA_030602435.1 Clostridia bacterium | reverse complement strand
TCATCCAGATCCTCATAGCTGAGACCTATTTCTTCTTCGTCTGTTTGACCTCGCCACAGACCAGCGCTGGGGACCTGGTTAATTATCTCCTCTGGAATTTCCAGCTTTCTCGCCAGTTTTCTCACCTCAGTCTTTAAAAGGTCCCCCAGGGGTAGAATATCACAACCTCCATCTCCATATTTTGTGAAATATCCTACTGATATTTCACTCTTATTACCTGTACCAACTACCAGATAATTCAAATTATTAGCGAAAAAATACAGGGTAGCCATCCTCAGTCTGGCCTTCAAATTGGCCAGAGCTAGCCTCTTGCCAGAGGGAAGAAGCTCCAAAAATCTATCATAAAGAGAATCCAGTACCACTCGTTCTGTCTTTATCTTGAGCTTCTCAGCCACGAGCGATGCATACCTGGTGTCTAAGGGCTCGCTGTGGCAAGGCATAATTACCCCCAGTAGTCTTTCTCCCGCAGCTCTTTTGGCCAAACTTGCCACCACTGAGGAATCAACTCCTCCACTTATTCCCACCACAACTCCCTCTACCCCTGCCTCCTTAACCTTTTGCCTGATCCAGCTGGATATTCTTTCCGCTAAATCCATTTTTTATCTAACCCCTGATAGCTTCTCTTTTAGCTGGTTATATGTCTCCTTCAGGGCCTCAGAGATAACTCTGGTATCTGAGAGAACAGACATAAAATGACTATCCCCCTTCCAGCGAGGAACGATATGAAGATGCACATGGTCTACTACCCCGGCTCCAGCCACCTTTCCCAAATTCATTCCCACGTTAAAACCCTCCGGATGCAGAACCTCCTTGAGAAGACCAGCCATTTGGCAAAGAATCTTCATCATTTCCTTAGCTTCTTCTTCAGTGAGATTCTCTACCGACTTTACATGTCTGTAGGGGGCCACCATAAGGTGGCCATTATTGTAAGGAAAAAGGTTGAGCATTACCAGACAATCTTTTCCCCTAAAAAGAACGTAGTTCTTCTCATCTTTGTTTTCTTTTGCCTTCTGGCAGAAGATGCATCCCTTTGTTTTTCTAGTTTCTAAAATATACTCCCTGCGCCATGGAGCCCACAGTCTTTCCATTATTCTTCCTTGAGAAGTGCTTATACAACTTACTTTAACAAAATCCAGGTTCTCTGTCAAACTTGACAAAATGGGATCTCTTTATAAAATCTAAAGGTACAAATATCCCATCTCTCCTTTTGTGTATAACTCGTAGGAGTGCCATAAGACAAGTCTTTCCATAGCAAAAACAAGTTTTTTCTCATCCTTTTCCCTCGATTTTTAAGAGTTTGGAGTTATCCACAGCTGTGAATAAACCTGTGATTAAGTTTTAGGGCGGAAAGTAGATTTTTAAATGGATGAATATCAGAAAAATGTCTGGTTGGAGCTCCTTTCCAGGATTGAAACAAAGATTAAGCCTCAGAACTTTAAAACCTGGTTTAAACCTGCCCAATTACAATCCCTTACTGCAAAAAAATTAACCATCCAGGTTCCCAACGATTTCTTTAGGAAATGGTTAAGCAAAAGATATCTGCCACTCATAGAAAAAGAGATGGAACAAATAGTTAGTGGTCCCATTGAGGTCGGGTTTGTCTTGCCTCAAAAAATCGTACATAAGAAAAAGAGAATGCCTATGAGGGAAAATTCCTCTTCCTCAAAACTAAATCCTCGTTATCATTTTGACAATTTCGTGGTTGGAAATAGTAACAGATTAGCCCATGCCGCTGCTTTAGCGGTAGCTCAATCTCCTTCCCGGGCTTATAATCCTCTATTTATCTATGGAAAAGTGGGCTTGGGCAAAACACACCTTCTCCAGGCTATCGGTCACTATGTTATGGAACAGGGAAGCGAGTTAAACTTCACCTATTTATCTTCAGAACAGTTCACTAATGAGTTAATAAACTCTATTAGAGACGATAAGACAATAGAGTTTAGAAAAAAATACAGAAATACAGATGTTTTGGTAGTGGATGACATCCATTTTTTGGCCGGGAAAGAGCGTACCCAGGAAGAATTTTTCCATACGTTTAATACCCTCTACGAAGCACACAAACAGATTGTTCTCTCCAGTGATCGCTCTCCCACAGAAATTCCCACTTTAGAAAAAAGACTGCAGTCCCGTTTTGAATGGGGCCTGATTGCTGATATTCAACCCCCGGATCTGGAAACTAGAATCGCCATACTAAAAAAGAAGGCGGCAATAGAAAATATGGAGCTCCCCGATGAAGTGGCTCTGTTTATCGCCGAAAGAGTGAAGAGTAATATTCGCAAGTTAGAAGGGTGTTTGGTTCGTCTGGCGGCTCATTCTTCTCTATTTAAACAAAAAATAGACCTGGATTTAGTGCCAGAAATACTAAAACATATTCTCCCTGGTTGGAAGTCCAAACCTATAACTATAAAAATGGTTCAAGAAGTGGTAAGTAAATATTACAAAGTGAAAGAATCTGCCTTAAAAGGCAAAAGGAGAACAAAATCCATCGCCTTTCCCCGACAGGTGGCTATGTACCTTTGTCGTGAGTTTACTGAAGCTTCTTTTCCTGAGGTTGGTAACCACTTTGGAGGAAAAGACCATACTACAGTAATGTATGCCTGCAGAAAGATGGAAGAGAGAAAAGAGAAAGATAAAATTTTAATGAATGAGTTGAAAGAATTGAGAAAACTATTAAAAAGTTCGTAAGATTATGGGGAAAACTTATGCATAAAAAGAAGATTAAAACTAAACCATGGTTCCGTCTGTGGAATAATGTGGAAAAGTAAACACCTTATCCCAAGAATTGTCTTTGATTTTTATCACCATCCTCTTAGATCTCAAGGTACTATCCCCACAACTCACAACTCCTACGACTACTAAGATGAAGAAAGATAAGATAGTAATATAAGTAGTACTCTAGATTTAGAAAATGAATAGGAGGTAAACATGGCTGAAGTAAAGCAAATCAAGGAAGAGGATTTTCAAAAAGAAGTAATAGAAGCTGACCTGCCTGTCCTGGTAGACTTCTGGGCCGAATGGTGTAATCCTTGTCTTAAAATGAAACCTTTAATCAAGGAAATAGGCAAGGAGTTTGAGGGAAGAATAAAAATCTGCGAGTTAAATGTAGATCAAAATCCCGGCAAGGCAGCTAATTATGGTATAAAAAGTATTCCTACCATCTTTTTCTTTAAAAATGGCGAAGTAGCAGGTCGGGTAGTAGGAATAGTGGGAAAAAAAGAACTCCTGAAACATGTGGTCAAATTAATAGGTTAAATAGTATGAGGGTCCGGAAAGTAAAGGTAGTTTTTCCCGAATGGCAGAAAACCATTTATCTAACTTCAGGAACTAGTTTAAAGGAAGCGCTAGAAAGAGTAAAAATCCAGATAAGCTTTCCTTGTGGAGGAAAGGGAATATGTGGAAAATGTAGAATTAAGTTAGAGGGTAAGGCTTCCCCTCTAACTTTAGCCGAAGAAAAACATCTCTCTCATCTAGAAGAAGGCTGGAGATTAGCTTGCCAAACTTTAATTAAAGGAGAGAGCCGAGTAGAGATCCACCCTCTTTCTCTAATCTCGTTTCCTAAAATCCTCACTAATAAAATAAGCCGGAAAATAACCATCAACCCCCGGATTAAGAAAGTGCATCTTTCTCTTCCTCATCCCACACTGGAGGATCAAATCGATGATCTGTCCAGACTAGAGAGATCCCTTCGAGAGAAAGGAATTTCTGCCCCGGATTCAGATCTGGAGTTAATAAGAAAGATTCCCCTATTCATAAGGAAAGCCGATTTCAAACTAACAGCTGTCTTAAGTGATGGGAAATTGGTTGAGGTAGAAAAGGGAGATACCAGGGGAAATAGTTTTGGTGTAGCTTTTGATATAGGAACAACCAGTATAGTAGGTATCTTAGTGGATTTAGATACAGGAGAGGAGGTAGCTACTAATGCCATTTTGAATCCTCAGGTCTCTTGGGGAGAGGATGTAATTACCAGGATCAGCTTCATTCAATCTCACCCAGATGGGCTAAAGATTCTACAGAAGAAAGTAATCCAAGCTATCAATCAAATTATCCAGTCACTAATTAAGAAAGCAAAAGTAAAAAGAGACCATATCTATGAAGCAACTTTTGTGGGTAACACGGTTATGCACCATTTTTTATTAGGTATAAATCCTTTAAATCTAGCTCTTTATCCCTATGTTCCTGCAATTCAGAAGCCTGTGGAACTGAAGGCCTCGCACCTGGGGATCAGGATCAACCGGAGAGGAGGACTCTTTATTTTTCCTAATGTGGCTGCCTTTGTGGGTAGTGATGCAATAGGAGTTATCCTGGCTACCTCTCTTTTTACTCAAAAGGATAGAAAGCTAAGATTGGCTGTGGATATTGGAACCAATGGAGAAATCATACTGGCCAAGGATGGACGGATAGTTTGTGCCTCCACCGCTGCTGGTCCAGCCTTTGAGGGAGCACGTATTTCTCAGGGGATGAGAGCAGAAAAAGGAGCCATTGAGAGAGTAGGACTAAAAAAAGGAAGGGTGCAGGTAAGGGTGATAGG
>JAUVZS010000136.1:0-4529 GCA_030602435.1 Clostridia bacterium | reverse complement strand
CTTTTGGAGAGTACACCGGTTATATGGGTGGTCCTTACCAGCTTCCTTTATTTCATATAAAATGTATCACTCATCGTAAAGACCCCATTTATCAGGCCTTGCACAGCCAGATGCCTCCCAGTGAGAGTAGCCTCTTGCGTCAAATTCCAGAAGAAGCCAATGTTTACAAACATTTAGTGCAGCAGTTAAAAATTCCTGGCATTATTGATGTTCATTTGCCCGAGTCAGGAGGAAGTTACGCTGTTCTCTGGATAAGAATGAAGACAAGTTACCCAGGCCAGGCTCAGCAAGTTCTTTCTGCTGCCTGGACTCATCATCCTACCTTTGCCAAGTGGATTGTAGTTACGGATGAAGATATCGATATTAGAGACCCTTTTATGCGAGAGTGGGCTCTTAGCTGGAGAGTAGAACCTCGCAGGGATGTTCACATTTTCCCTTCCACTTCTTCTTTACTTTTAGATCCTTCCGCAGCCCCACCCGATGTTCCTTTGTGGGAGAGACCTCTTTCCTCTAAGGTTTTAATTAATGCTACTAAGAAATGGAAGTATCCAGAGATAGCTCTACCTCCTTCTAAATATTTGCAGAAAGTGGAAGAAAGATGGGAAAAATATGGATTATGATTTGGGAGAAAACTAATGAAAGAATATGATATTAGCAAAGTTGCGGTAGTGGGAACCGGGGTGATGGGAAGCGGGATTGCTCAAGTATTCGCTCAACAGGGATTTTCCGTAATTGTGAATGATCTAAATGAGGATATTTTGCAGAAGGCTAAAAAGAGGCTAGAAAATAATTTGTATCTTTTTCATCAAGAGGGGGTATTATCTAAGGGAGATCTTAAAGGAGCCCTGCAAAACTTGACTTTTTCCAGCCAGCTGGATGAAATCAGTGGTGTAGACATAGTGGTGGAAGCTATTCCGGAGCAAATAAAACTCAAGCAGGCTCTTTTTCAAAAGTTGGACAAAATGTTTTCTTCTGAGGTGATCCTGGCTACTAATACTTCTGGAATTAGTATTAGCTTGATTGCTTCGGTAACAAAAAGACCAGATCGAGTGGTAGGAATGCATTGGTGGAATCCTCCTTATATCATTCCCGTGGTTGAGATAATCAAAGGAGGAAAAACAAAGGAAGAAATAGTTGAGGCGGTTCGTGAGTTAGTAGTTAGATTAAAGAAAAAGCCGGTGTTGGTAAAAAAAGATATACCTGGATTTTTAGGAAATAGAATGCAATATGCCCTAATGCGTGAGGCAGTCCATTTACTGGAGGAAAAGGTAGCCAGCGCAGAGGATATTGATACTATGGTGAAGGCTGGTTTTGGTTTCAAATTTCCCGTAATTGGTCCTTTGGAGACCATCGATATGGCAGGGATGGATATTTTCTATAATGTTTCTCAATATTTATATAAAGAACTAGACTTCTCTAAACAACCACAAAAGTTAGTGGAAGAGAAAGTAAGGCAAAAAAAATTAGGAATGAAAACTGAGGAGGGTTTCTATGATTATAAAAAAATTGACTCAAACAAGTTAAATCAAGAAAGAGTTAAAAAGTATATTAGTTTATTAAAAGAACTTGGTTACTATTAATCAGGAAAGGAGGATGTATAGGTATGAAGTCCTTTACTACTCTAATTAAAGGAGCAAGGTTAATTGTAGAGGAATGTATGAAAGTAGAGTCCGGGAATACTGTTCTAATTATTACTGACTCTGGGCATCTTCCTGAAGCTCAGGCTTTAAGTGGTGCCTGTTGGGTAGTAGGAGCCAGCCCGGTTATCGCCGATGTTACTCCTCAGGTAACCGCAGCATCAGTTTCTATGAAAGCTCCCATGGAGCCTCCGTCTAATTTAGCTTCTGCCATGGTTAACTCTGATGTAATTCTAATTACTACTGTAATGGAATGGGCAAATCGTTTTGCTCATGTGGACCCTGTTCGTCAGAGCTGCGACAGGGGAGCTAAGATTGCTTCTGTAGAAGAGGGAATGAGGGAATGGGATTTAGCCTCTAAAGATATTGTTAATACTGTAAGGAGGACCGAGAAAATTATCCAGGCAATGCAAGGGGCAAAAGAGGTAAGAGTAACCTCACCCTCTGGTACAGATGTGATGCTTTCCTTAGAGGGAAGACCTCCTTTGAAAGTAGTCCCCATAAAGGGAAAAGGAGAAATGATGGGCCCAATTCCTTTGTGGGGAGAGGTGGCTTATGCTCCTTTGGAGAATCGAACTGAGGGAAAAATCATCTTTGATGGAATTATGTTAGGAGTGGGAGTTCCTGGTTCCTTAGAAAACCCCATTGAGCTTACTGTTAAGGGGGGGCGAGCAGTGGAGATTGAAGGAGGAGAGGAAGCTAAAAGGTTAAGGGAGGTTATTAAGGGATCTGATGAGAATGCCAATGTCATTGGAGAATTTGCCCTGGGTACCAGCGAAAAAGAAGTCTATGGTTCTCCTTCGGAAAAGGGAATGTTAGGGACAGTCCATTTTGCTTTAGGGGATAATTCTCATTGCTATCCAGGGGGACAAAATGTAAGTAAACTTCATTTAGATGGTTCAATAAGAGATGTTACAGTTGAGGTAAATGGAAAGAAAATTATTGACAAAGGTAAACTGGTTATTTAGGAGAAAGGAATGCAAGTAAAGGTAGTTTCCTTAAAAGAGGGAGAGAAAATTAATTTAGAAAATAATAGCTGGAGTTGTCATTTATTAACCAAAAATACCGTGGGATCAAAAAAGGTAATGCTCGGTGTATCAACTTTTACTCCGGGCACTGATACTCCTCAAAAAGTTCATGAGGAAGAAGAGCTTTGTTTTGTAGCTAAAGGAAAGGGAAGTATTACCGTGGAGGGAAAAGAGTTTCCTTATACTTCTCCCTCGGCTATTTATATTCCTCCAGGAGTTCCTCACGGGGTAAGAAATACCGGAGATGAAGATGTAGTGATGATTTATGTTTTTTCTTATCCAGAATATCCTCCTACTAATGATGCCAAAGATTTGCAAGGAAGGGAAAATGTCTAATGGATCAGATAGCTACAGGGGAAAGCTATTAAGGGTTAATTTAACTAATAGCTCTTCAAAGGAAGAAAAAATAGATCCAGGTATCCTGCGATCTTTTATTGGTGGTAGAGGTCTGGGGGCTGCCCTTTTGTATCAGGAAGTTGACTCGGAGGTAGATCCTCTAAGTCCTGAGAATAAATTAATTTTTACCACTGGCCCCTTGGTAGGAACGGTTGCTCCCTGTAGCGGAAGATTTAGTGTTAGCACTAAATCCCCTCAGACAGGGATTTACCTTTTTTCTCTTTGTTCGGGAAGATTTGGCCAGATAATGAGAAAATCTGGTTACGAGGCTTTAATAATAGAAGGGAAAGCCTCACACCCTGTTTATTTATTCATAGATGATAAGCAAGTAGCTATAAGGGATGCTGATTTTCTGTGGGGTATGAGTACTGACCGGACTGAGGAAAAGTTGAAGCGAAAGCTATCCGGCCAGGGCAGAGTTTCTGTAACCTGCATTGGACCGGCAGGTGAAAAAAAGCTTAAAATAGCTTGTCTAATAAGTGAAAAAAGAGCAGCAGGAAGAGGTGGAGCGGGAGCAGTAATGGGTTCCAAAAACCTTAAAGCAGTAGTGGTAGGAGGGAAAGATCAAGTCTCAGTGTATAATAAGGATGAATTTAAGAAAATAGTGAAAAAAGCACGCCAGCTTATAAAAAACAATTCTTTTTTGATGGAGAGTATTTTCCCTTATGGAACAGCTAGTTCTGTAAATCTTACCAGTGTTTACGGAGTTTTACCTATACGTAATTGGCAAAAAGGCACCTTTAAGGAGATTGATGCTCTGCGACCTCAGACAATGAGGAAAAAATTTGTGATTCGGGATAAAGCCTGCCCTACCTGTCCGGTTGCCTGTTCCAAAATTACTGCTGTTTCTTCAGGATTATTTGCCGGTGCAAAGACCGAAGGACCCGAATATGAGACCATTTATGCTTTTGGAAGTGCCTGTGAAAATGGGAGTATGGAGTCCATTATTTACGCTGACATGCTCTGTGACCAGTTAGGTATGGATACTATAGCCTGCGGAGTAACTATTGCTTTTGCCATGGAGTGTTTTGAAAGGGGGATTATTAGCCCTAAGGATACTGATAATTTGGAACTTCGTTTTGGTAACGCAAAAGTAATCCCTGAAATTCTACAAAAGATGGTGAAAAAAGAAGGAATAGGTAATATTCTATCTGATGGAGTTAGGGAGGCAGCAAATCGTCTTGGGCAGGGAACTGAGCGATTTGCTATGCATGCCAAGGGAATGGAATTGGGAGGTTACGACCCTCGGGGAATCAAGGCTCAAGCTTTAGTATTAGCCTGTGGTCCTCGGGGAGGTTGCCATCATGCAGGAGGGTATGTGATCGCTGCGGAGCTAACCAGTGGTAAGTATGATCGGATGGCAGTAAAAGGAAAAGGTTCCTTAGTTCGCCAGGCCCGCGATTTGCGTGCGGTAATGGATTCTGCTATTTACTGTGCTTTCCTGGCTTCTGCCTCTGGATTGGATGTC
>JAUVZS010000046.1:0-7629 GCA_030602435.1 Clostridia bacterium | reverse complement strand
GTTCCCGTGAGAAAACACTCATCGCTTGCATAAAGAGCAGCAGGAGTAAAAGTTCTTTCCTGGACAGAAATTCCCTCCTTTTGAGCAAGTTCCATTACCACACCCCGGGTAATCCCCTTTAAAGCTCCTACCCAGGTTGGTGGTGTAACCAAGGCCTCTCCCTCTACAATGAAGATATTATCAGCTGTACACTCTGCTACATAACCATCTTTATTTAGCATTATAGCCTCGGGAAGTCCTTGAAGATTTACCTCTATTTTAGCCAGGATGTTGTTAAGATAATTTAAGGATTTGATTCTAGGATTAAGAGCAGAAGGGATATTTCTTCGCGTAGAAACAACGGCTATCTCTAATCCTTTCTCGTAAAGTTCTTCTGGATATATACTTATCTTATCGGTAATAATAATTATCTGAGGATGAGGACACTTACGAGGATCCAGGCCCAGATCTCCCTCTCCCCGTGAGACCACCAGGCGAACATAAGCATCTTTAAGTTTATTCTTTCTTAGACTTTCAAGCACCTTTTCAGTTAGCTTTTCTCTTGATAAAGGAATCTTAAGAGCAATTGCCTTAGCTGATTCCCATAATCTTTGAAGATGGCTCTGAAGTCTAAAGACTCTTCCTCCATAAGCACGCATTGCCTCAAAAACTCCATCGCCGTAAAGAAATCCATGATCAAAAACCGAAACCTTGGCCTCATTTTTCTGGACAAATTCTCCATCTAGCCAAACCCATTCTCCCATTTTACCACTCCTGATTTTATTATTGTCTTTTAGATTTCATCTGAGGAAAAAAGATTATGTCTCGAATAGAGGCAGAATCAGTGAGAGTCATAACCAGTCTATCTACCCCTATTCCTAAACCTCCTGTGGGAGGCATTCCATATTCTAATGCTTCTAAGAAATCCTCATCCAATAGCTCCTTTTCTGTTCCCATCTCTAAGAACCGCTGTCTTTGCTCAATAGGATCATTAAGCTCTGAGTAAGCATTGCCTAGCTCCATTCCTCCTATGAATATCTCAAATCTTTCTATTAAAGAAAGATTCTCTTTTTTCCTCTTAGCCAGGGGAGAGGTGAGAGAAGGATAATCGAATATGAAGGTAGGCTGAATTAGCCTGGGAACAACTTGTTTATCTAAGAGGTGTTCAATTATCTGGTCATCTCTTAATCCCTCTACTTTTAATCCCACTTCAGTAGCTATTTTTCTAATTTTATCTTCATCACTCCAATCAACCTCAATTCCTCCTATTTCTTTAAGTGCTTCTTCAAAGGTTATTCTCTTCCAGGGAGGAGAAAGGTCGATCTGGCTGCCTTGATAGCTAATCTTAAGAGATTCCTTTGTTTTCTCTGTTATTTCACAGATAAGCTCTTCAGCTAGCTCCATCATCTCTTTATAGCTGTTATAGGCAGAGTAGATCTCCAACATAGTAAATTCGGGATTATGGGATCTATCAATTCCTTCATTTCTAAAGACCCTGTTTAGCTCATAGACCTTTTCCATTCCTCCTACCACCAATTTCTTTAGATAAAGTTCGGGAGCAATTCGCAGGTAAAGATCCTCATCTAGAGCTTGGTGATGAGTCTGAAAGGGTTTAGCTGTAGCCCCTCCAGGGATAGACTGCATCATAGGAGTTTCTACTTCCAGAAATCCCTTTTTATCCAAAAAATCTCTTATATATCTAATTATTAATCCTCGTGTGAGAAAGACTTTTTTTACCCCAGGGTTAGACAATAAATCAAGGTAACGTTTCCTATAACGAAGCTCTATATCCTGCAGGCCATGCCATTTTTCGGGAAGGACACGAAGGGATTTTGCTAAAAGGGAGAACGAGAGAACCTCCACAGTTAATTCTCCTGTTTTTGTCTTGAAAATTTTGCCTTTTATTCCTATGATATCTCCCACATCTAGCTTTTTGAAAAAAGGATATTTTTCTCCCAGCATATCTTCTCTACCGTAAACCTGAATTTTACCTTCCCCATCCTTTATATCGGCAAAAATCGTTTTTCCGTGACCTCTAGAGGCAAGAACTCTTCCTGCTATTAAAACTTGGGTATCTGTCTTCTCCCCAGATTTTATGCTCTCATAGGTATCCTTTATCCATCGGGTAGAATGCTGTGGAGTAAACTTTGTTAAATAAGGATTTCCTTCTTTCTCTATCCAGAGCTGAAGTTTATCCTTTCTTTCTCTTATTAGCCTCTCCTGGGGGTATTTTACTTTTCCCATCGTCTAGACTCGCTATGACCAATCATTTTTGCTCTCTATTTTACACGACTCATGCCCTTTGTCAATATGGGGTTGCGGAGGCTGTTCCGAGCCGAAGCCTAAACCCATCTAACTTTTCTCAGTTTGACTATTCGTAAAATATTATCTATGATACTAGAAATCTGGAGATAGGAGGAGAGAATGGCAGATTTAAAAGAGATTGCGGATAGTCTTATTAAGGGGAAAGCTCCCCAAGTTAAAGAGCTGGTTAAAAAGGCTCTTGATGAGGGTGTGGGAGTAGAAAAGATTTTAAATGAAGCTCTGGTAGCGGGAATGGATGTAGTGGGTAAGAAGTTTCAGGCTAATGAATTCTACGTTCCCGAGATGCTCATTGCTGCCCGGGCCATGAAAACAGGAATGGAGATCATAAGACCTATTTTGATTCAGGAAGATATAAAAAGTCAGGGTACGGTAGTCTTAGGCACAGTAAAAGGTGACCTTCATGACATTGGTAAAAACTTAGTAGGAATGATGCTAGAAGGAGCAGGCTTTGAAGTAATAGATATGGGAGTAGATGTAGCCCCAGAGGTATTTGTCCAGACAGCCAAAGAAAAAGAAGCTCACCTCATAGGGCTTTCTGCTCTTCTTACCACCACTATGGTGGGTATGAAGGATGTCATTAAAGCCTTAAAAGAAGCAAATCTAGATGGTAAAGTTAAGGTAATGATTGGTGGTGCTCCCCTCACTCGAGAGTATGCTGATGAGATTGAGGCTGATGGTTATGCTCCAGATGCTGCTTCTGCCGTAGATGAGGCAAAAAAGCTTTTAAGTCAATGAACTATGAACAACGAACTACGAACTATTCTAAAAAACAAAAGGCGTTATTAAGAAAGAGAATCCTTGTCCTTCGTCGGTCTCAATCTTCTCAGGAGATAGAAAGAAAGAGTGATGAAATCAAAGGAAAGCTTTTTACCTTTCCCATTTTTTGCAAAGCTCAAACAATTCTCTTTTATCTAGCTATGGCAGATGAAGTCCAAACTAAAGAAATGATAAAGGAGGCCTTAAGGTTAGGTAAGCGAATAGCTGTCCCTCTTGTTGAGTGGCAGAAAAAGGAGATTCTACCCTCAGAACTAAAGGATTATGATAAAGATCTTGAGGTTGGGGTACGAGGAATTCTTCAGCCAAAAAAGAACTCTTACCGCCCCCTTCCTTTAGATGATATTGATCTGATAATAGTTCCTGGAGTTACCTTTGATAGACAGGGAAATCGCCTTGGTTTTGGAGCTGGTTTTTACGATAGATTTTTAAAAAAAGTATCACCCAGAACTAAATCAGTAGCTTTAGCCTTTGAACTGCAGTTAGTAGATAATATTCCTTCTCAATTTCACGACATAGCGCTCGACTACATCATTACTGAAAAAGAGATTATTGATACGAAATACGAGGTGTGAGATGTACATAAATAAACCGTTGGAAAACTTTCTGGAAGATACAGCATCAGGGACTCCTACCCCCGGAGGGGGAAGTGTAGCTGCCCTGGTAGGTTCTTTGGGAGCGGCTCTTCTTTGTATGGTAGCAAACTTTACAGTAGGGAAGCCAAAATATAAAATAGTTGAAAAAGATGTTAAGGAAATTCTGAAAAAGGCGGAGGAACTTAAAAACAATCTTTCCGAATTGATTCAAGAAGACGTTGAGGCTTACGGGAAGTTCGCTCAGGCCAGCAAAATGCCAAAAAAGACTCCCCAGATGAAAAAAAAGCATACTCAGGCTCTACAAAAAGCTTTGAAAGAGGCTGCTGAAGTTCCCTGGCGGACAGCGGAAGCCTCTTTCCAGGTGATAGAGTTAGGCCAAAAGCTTCTTCCCAAGGGGAATCCCAATTTGGTGACTGACATAGCAGTGGGAGTCTTACTGGCGGAAGCGGCCCTGCAAAGTGCCGTGGTAAACGTAGAGATCAATCTTTCCTTTATTAAAGATGAAGAATATAAAAAAGAAAAGAGTAAGAGCCTAAGCCGCATTTTATCCCGGGCCTTCCAAATGAAGAATGAAGTGGTGGAAAAGATTCAGAAGAAGCTAACTTTGTGAAAAAAGGGGAACAGCAGTGAAAGTTTTATTTGCCATCTGTTCCTGGGGCCTGGGACATGCCACAAGAGATCTTCCCCTTATTCGAGGAATCCTAAAGGCTGGACATAGCCTTACCCTGGTAGGAAGAGGTAGATCTTTGAATCTTTTAAGGGATGAGCTAAAGAACAGCTGTAGATATGTGGATATTCCTGACTATTCTTCTGCTTATTCTAAAAAAGATTTCTCTGTGGCTAAGTTCTTGAGTTATTTTCCTATTTATATGAACGAGATTGTCAAAGAGCATAGTAGGATTAAAAAGTTAATCAAAGCAGAAAAATATGAAAGAATAATCTCCGATAACCGTTTTGGTATCTGCGATAAAGAAATCCCTTCCTACTTTATCTCTCATCAATTGAGGCTTATCGCCCCTGGTCGAATAAAACTTTTTGAGATGGCCACGGAAGGATTTAATTATTCCTTTTTCAAAGAGAGCTTCTCTATGTTCTTGGTTCCCGATAATGAAGAGAATTCTCTAAGCGGGGATCTTTCTCATAATTTGAAGTACTTTAAGAAAAGCAGAGTCGAATACTTGGGGATTCTTTCCGACTTGAAAAAAAGAAAAGTAAGGGAGGACATCGATTACTTTATTTCCTTGTCCGGGCCTGAGCCCCAAAGGACAATTCTGGAAAAAAAGATCCTGGAGCAGGCGCCTTCCCTAAAGGGAAAGGTAGTTATCGCTTTAGGTAAACCAGAATATCAAGAAGAAAGAATCCTCGATCATCTTCATGTTTTTGGATATTTAGAAAGGGAAAGGCAAGAAGAGATTATGAATAGAGCTAAATTGATCATTGCCCGATCTGGCTATAGTACTCTTATGGAACTGGCTGCATTGGGGAAAAAGGCCTTATTTATTCCCACTCCTGGACAAACTGAACAGCTCTATCTAGCAAATTATCACAAAAAAAAGGGGAACTTCTATAGTGTCAGTCAGGCCCACCTGGATTTGGTAAAAGATGTAGAAGAGGCAAAAGAGTATAAAGGGTTAAGTTGTGAGGTTCAAATGAATAAAGCTGTAAAAAGCTTTATGAGGATCGTATTTGGAGAATGAAGAAAAAGTTCCTTATCCTTTTCTCAACCATAACTGGACTTGCTCTTCTCATCGTGATATTTTATTTAGCCGATATTCGAGAGGTTTTTTCCCAGACAAAAGAGATAGGTTTTTTAGGAGCTGGAATTTTCATAATAAATGCTTTTTTTGTAATTTTTATCTCCAGTCTTTCTTGGCGTCTCATTCTAAAGTCTTATGGCTACCATCTTCCACTTAAAGATATACTGACGGCAAAGTTGATGGGACTTATGGTAAGCTACCTTACTCCCTCCATGTATATAGGGGGAGAGCCGCTGAGGACTTATGTAATCAGTAAGAAACACGGCCTTCCCTTTACCAGAATAGGAGCTACTGTAGTGGTGGATAAATTTTTGGAGTTAGGGGCGGGTCTGTTCTTTGTTTATCTGGGCAGCATCTGGGCATTGATAAAGTACGAGCTTTCCCCTCAGATTTATTTTACTCTCTTAATAGTTAATATCCTTTTTGGTCTGGGGATGGGGTTACTATTGGTTAGTTTTGTCTTTGAGAATAAGATTTTCACTAACCTGGCTATTTCTCTGGGGCGAATAAATCTTTTATCCAAGGCCATTGGAAAAATTATACCCCAGATATCGGAAATAGAGGGTGAGGTTTTTCTTGCTTTTAAAGAGCACCGCCGGGAAACATTAATTGCTTTTATTTTTAATCTTTTGAGTGGATTTCTTATTTTTCTTAAACCAGCTATCTTCTTTTATTTCCTTAAAATTGTTTTTAGTCTCTCTCAACTGGCCTTACTTTTTGCCCTAACTCATCTTGTTTTGGCCCTTCAGTTTACTCCTGGGGCTCTGGGCATCTTTGAATTAGGGGCGGTGGGAATTTACCGACTTGTTGGAATAGGGCCTGATAAGGCACTTGCTTTTAGTCTGATGGTCAGAGTGACCGATCTTGTAGGAGTGAGCATAGCCATATTCTTGATTATTCGTTTTGGGTTGAAAAGATTTTGGGAAAGAAAGGAATAATGCGGATTTGTTTTGCCTCCGATCAAGCTTTTCCTGCTGTTGGGGGAGAAGGGATTTCCACTCAAAACTTTTCTCTGGGGATGGCAAAAAGGGGACACACTGTTATTGTCCTTACCTCCCAAGGTAGCGGTTTGATTCATCAAACAAGTAGCGGTGCGATTTATCGGTTTTTCTCTCTTCTCCTCCCTGGGCAAAAAGGCTCTCTTGCCTTTCCCTCTTCAATAAAGATTACTTCCATTTTAAAAAGAGAAAGGATAGATATTGTACAAATTAACCTTCCTAGTTATCTGGGTTGGCAGACATTAAGAGGAGCAAGAAAGATTGGAATACCGGTAGTTTTAGGATTTCATGTCCAGGTGGGTAATATCATCCCTTTTTATTTTCCTTTCTCTCTTTTTAAGGGAATTCTGGAAGCCTGGTTTACTTACTTCTACAGCAAAGCAGACACGGCAGTTGTTCCTTCTCGCTTTGCCAGTGAAATCTTAAAAAAGTATACCTATAAACCTATACGGATAGTGAGTAATGGAATTAACTTGAAAGCCTTTGACGTAAAAAAGCTCACCTCAAAGGAAATAGAAACTTTCAGAAAGAGATATTCTTTGGCTGGATTCTCTGTCTTGCTCTATACAGGGCGATTAAATTATGAGAAGAATATAAATTATCTTTTAAGGATAATGCAGGCTTTAAAAGAGAGAAAAGGAAGAGTTAAACTATTAATTGTGGGAGAAGGAAATTTGAAGAATAGACTGCAAAGCAAAATGGCCAGATTAGGGATAAAGAGAGAAGTTATCTTTACTGGTTTTTTAAAGGAAAAAGACCTGCTCTGTGCTTATGCTTGTGCGGATATCTTTATCTTGGCTTCTTTTTATGAACTTCAAAGTATAGCTACTCTGGAGGCTATGGCTATGAGAAGAGCTATTTTGATAGGAAGAAGTAAAGAAAATGCAGCCCAGGAGCTGGTTAAAGAAGGAGCTAATGGATATACTTTTAGTCTCGAAGATCCCAGGGAAGCAGTAGAGAAAATCAACAGAATCCTTTCCCATGAGAAATTAAAAAAATCTATGCAGGAGAAATCCTACCAAATGATACAGGCTCATGAGATAGAAAAGAGTATCTCAAAGCTGGAAAAGATTTATGAAAGCCTTATCAAAAACTAGCGTTTAGCGTATAGCGGGTAGCGTATAGTAAATCGTAGCGGTTTGATTTATCAACAAAAGAAGATGATTAGTGAATTAGTTAATTGAGAGATTAGCCTCAGAA
>JAUVZS010000143.1:0-4401 GCA_030602435.1 Clostridia bacterium | reverse complement strand
ATAAAGCCATTGTGGAAAATCCTGAACTGTTAAAAGATGGACTCTGGGCCTACTGCGATGTTAGAGATATAGCGCAGGCATTCCGACTTATGGTTGAGGTAAAAGGCTTAAAAAGACACGAGGTATTTTGCATTTGTGCCGAGGATAATGTGACCAAAATTGAGAGCCTAGAATTAGTAAGAAAGTATTGGTCTGAGAGAATTCCTTTTAAAAAAGAGCTAAAAGGAAGAGCCCCTCTCATGGATTATAGTAAAGCTAAAGCAATGCTAGGATATAAACCCCGATATACCTGGCGAGATGCTATTAATAGAATTTTGTGAAAAAAACAAAATTTTTCTCTAAAGATAATACCACAAAAGTTGCCACCGTAAAAAGCATTATTCCCTATGACCTTCAAATAGACGCTGACTCTTAAGATTATAGAATGTTACCCCTGAATGTTAAAAGGTGGAAAAGGGTGACATCCTCCCCGTTCACAAAGGGTGGGGCTTTCTGGCAAATCTTGTAAACTTCTAAAGAGCATTCTTTTTATTTTTAGATCCTTGTAATTGTCCATAGTAAGATATCTAATGGAGAAAACAAAATGGGAATTCTCTCTCTCTTCGAACTTAATGGAAAAAAGGCCCTGGTTACTGGCGGAGGCCAGGGACTGGGTAGAGCAATAGTTATTGCTCTTGCTGAGGCGGGAGCAGATGTTGTAGTAGTTGACATTAATAAAAATACGGCTTCTCATGTAAGTGGAGAAATCAAAAGTCTTGGTAAAAAGAGCTTAGCCATAAAAGCCGATGTATCTAGGCGCGAAGATGTGGAGATAATGATAAGAGAGACGAGTAAGAATTTAGGCACAATAGATATACTGGTGAACAATGCCGGGATTAAACGTTCGGCTCCTTCAGAGAAAATGGGGGATAAGGATTGGAGTGAAGTTATTGATGTTAACCTGACAGGAACATTTCTCTGTTCCCAACTTGTCGCACGGGAAATGATTAAAAAAAGAAGGGGGAAAATTATAAATATTGCCTCTATGTCAGCACAGGTCGTTAATAAGGGCACGTCCCAAGCATCTTATTATGCTTCCAAAGCAGGAGTAGTTATGCTTACTAAGGCTTTAGCAGCTGAGTGGGCTAAATATAATATTAATGTAAATGCTGTTTCACCAGGCTATTTTAGAACTCCCTTGACCGAAAAATTCATTTCGGATGCCAAAAAATACCGAGAAAGAATAGCTATGGTTCCTCTGGGTAGGGTTGGTGAACCGCGTGAAATTGGAAGTGCAGTAGTTTTCTTGGCATCAAACGCCTCTGATTTCATCACCGGCCACAACCTGGTGACTGACGGAGGATACACTCTGTGGTGACAAGGAGACGAAAAGAATGAAAGCAGCAGTCTATGAGGGAAAAGAGAATATTGTAGTAAAGGATGTAGAAAAACCCTCTCCTCAAGGAGGAGGATTGCTGGTAAAGGTGACTGCCTGCGCTATTTGTGGTACAGACATAAAGACATATCATGGTATCAATCCCAAGGTAACACCTCCCCAGATTATTGGCCACGAATTTGTGGGAAGAGTTGAGGATTTCGGTGAAGAAGTGGAAGGGTTTAAGCCGATGGATCGCCTCACCATGGCCACTACGATTTCTTGTGGACTTTGTGAGATGTGTCGAGAAGGTCTGGGGAATATTTGTGACAATCGAAGAGCTATAGGCTATGATTATCCAGGAGCTTTTGCCGAGTATATAGCCATTCCTGCTCTTGCAGTAAGGCGAGGTAATGTTTTGAAGGTTCCGGAAGAGGTAACTGATAAGGAAGCTACCTTAACAGAACCTTTAGCTGATGTTATCAATGCTCAATTTATTTGTAGAATAAAACCTGGTGATACAGTGGTTGTTATTGGTGCAGGGCCTATTGGATGTTTGCATATTGAAGCTGCCAGGTTTTTCGGAGCGACTAAACTGATTTTAACCCAGAGGTCGCAACCTCGCTTGCAACTAGCCAGTAAACTAGATATAGATGCTCTGATAGATGTGAAAAAAAAGGATCCTGTTTCTGAGGTATTAAGGATAACCAAGGGCAAGGGGGCCGACGTCGTAATTGTAACAGTCTCAGACAGACAGGTGCAAGAACAAGCTATGCAAATGGTGAGGAAGAACGGGATTCTGAATCTTTTTGCTGGCCTTCCAGAGGAAGATTCCGTTATTAAGGTAAACACTAGACTGATACACTATGGACAGATTTCCATAACTGGTGCCTCTGACCAAACTCCTTACCATGCTGCCATAGCACTTAAATTAATGGCTTCGGGAAAAATAAACAGTAAGGCCATTATTACTTCTATCTATCCTTTATCCGAGATCAAGGACGGCTTTAGAGTAGCAGCAGAGCACTCAGCCTTAAAAGTATTAATCAAGTTGTAGTTAAGATTGGTAAAAACAGCCAAAGAGAATTGCCGTTGCAAGATGGACCAAAAGACTAGCAAGGAAAGGGAGTTACGAGTATGAAAATAGGTCGAATAGTTGATCTAAGCCATAAATTGTGTCCTGCAAAAGAAGAATACAAACTTGAGGTAAAGCGTTACTTCGTAGATGAGTTATATCCCCAATATAAACGTAGACCCAATGATTGGTACATAATGAATGAAGTGACTTTTATAACCCATGTGGGAACTCATATAGAGGTTCCCTATCATTATTTAAAAGAAGGCAAAGATGTGGCAGGATTCCCGTTGGAAAAACTAATAGGTGAAGGAATAGTCCTGGATTTTACCTGTAAAAAACCTGGCCAGGCAATAGATGTCAAAGATATGAGAAATCACCAAGAAAGAATAAAAGAAGGAGATATAGTTTTAATAAGGACAGGAATTGATAAATTCTATAGAACCAAAAGGGCTCATGAAAGACCTTATCTGACAAATGAGGCTGTAAAATGGCTGGTGAAAAAGAAAATTCATTGCTTAGGTGTGGATTGCACAGGGATAGAACCAAAAGGTCTTGATTATCAAATAAACCACGAAACACTTTTTGAAAATGACATTCCTTTGATTGAGTATTTAACCAATTTAGATCAATTAAAAAAGGACAGATTTCTTTTATTTATTCTACCTGTAGCCATAAAGAAAATAGAGGCATTCCCGGTGAGAGTTATTGCTATCGAGGAGTCTGATGGAATTAAGAGCTGAAGGAAAGAAGCCGAGATTGGCATTAACAAAGCAAAGATTGCTCAATAAAGACAAATTGATAAGAATGTATAGAAGAATGCAGGAAATTCGAATATTTGAAGAAAAACTATATTATTTATTTCTTAATAGATCGATGCCAGGAACAATACACCAATGTATTGGACAGGAGGCAGTAGCTGTTGGCGTATGCGAAAATCTTCAAAAAGATGACTATATAACTACTACCCATCGGGGACACGGGCACTATATTGCCAAAGGTGGCTCCCTAAAAGAGCTAATGGCTGAAATGTTTGCAAAGAAAACAGGATGTTGCAAAGGAATGGGTGGGTCTATGCATATTGCTAAGCTCAGCATTGGTATACTAGGAACTGGAGGAATTGTTGGAGCGGGAATTCCCATAGCTACTGGAGCAGCCTTATCAGCTAAACTCAAAGGAACAAAGCAAGTGGTAGCCTGTTTCTTTGGAGATGGAGCTATTAACACTGGTGCTTTTCATGAGGGGGTTAACTTAGCCGCCGTATGGAGACTTCCTGTTATATTTGTTTGCGAGAACAACTTATACGCCTTTTCCACACCCATTAACCAAACTACACTTGTGAAAAACCTTGCTGATCGGGCAAGTGGATATGGTATTCCCGGGATAGTTGTGAATGGGAACGACATTTTGGCAGTGTATAAATCTGCTCAGGGAGCTATCGAAAGAGCTAGAATAGGGCAAGGTCCCACTTTCATTGAGTGCAAAACATACAGATATAAAGGTCATGCACGATTTGATCCAGCTAAATATAGACCAGGGGAAGAAATTAAGAAGTGGTTCGAGAAAGACCCTATATTACAATTCAAGAGCTACCTTGTTAGGATGGGTATTTTCACCAATGAAGAGGCTAGAAATATTGAACAGGAAGGAAAAAAGAAGGTTGAAGAGACGGTTGAGTTTGCTGAAAAGAGTTCTGGTCCTGAACCTGCTGATTTTCTGAGATATATATATGCCTGAAGGAGAAAGGGTGAAAAAAATAACAACAATTGCTGAGGCACTGCGAGAAGCACTTCGAGAGGGACTGAGAAGTGATGAGACTGTATTTTTGATAGGTGAGGAAATAGGCCATTTTGGAGGTGCTTTTGGTATTACTAGGGGATTGATTGAGGAGTTTGGTAAGGAAAGGGTAAGAAATACTCCTATATCAGAAGCAGCTATAATTGGAGCAGCGGTCGGAGCAGCAATGACAGGG
>JAUVZS010000105.1:0-5446 GCA_030602435.1 Clostridia bacterium | reverse complement strand
CGTATCAGATAAGCAATGAGTCTCATGCGCCATGTCGATGAGATACTACTAATCAGAAACGAGCGGGTGCGGGAAGATAAAATGAACAGATTAAGAACTAGATTCTCTTTCCTTAACAGTGATTCGACTATTTGTAACAAGAAAGAATTAAGATGGCCAGTGAAATCAATGCGTTTCAATTACCCTCGTATCATCTGGGCTGCTCTAGCCAAAAAGTAATTTTCAGACTGGCAGAAGCGAAATCATGGAAGTCCTGGAGGGCTCCATGGCACCGGTGGAGTGCGTGGATGATCCTCAAGTTTGCCAGCGGGCTCAGCTCTGTGTAACCCGAGACATCTGGTGGATATCATGATGGCATCTGGGTGGTTGAGTTCAAGAGGAAGCTGAATACTGGCAATCCTGATGACGCAGTGTTTGACGTTGAACAAGAACGTCCTTTCTCTCTAGCGATCTCAGATAATGCGGGGCATTCCAAGAACGGGGCATCTCTTCGGTATCTAGTACAAACGCGAATGCAAGTTGAGAATAAGCTATTCAAGATAAGGCGTCAAGCCTATCAATCGAGCTCTAAATAACCGTATCGAAGGCCCAAGGCCTTGAGGGTATAGCCTATTTCTCCAGTATTTATGTGTCAAAGAGCCTATTTTTGCTTAGCTTTTTGCCAAAGTCTTGCTCTTGTTGAATCCTTGAGAATTATATTTGTCATACTCTGATGCCAGGTTATGTGTTCCCACATACCGCGAAATTGCGGAGCACAAAAATTGCTAGTGGCGATAATCCAATAGTCGTTGTCAACAGCTTGTCGTACGCACCAGGTGCACCAGTCTTTCACCCAATCCCAGCTAAGTGCCGGATGGTCTCGCCAGAGGATGGGACCCCAGCACTCAGTAACAACAATAGGTATCCCCAAACGATCCGCCCAAGCTTTGTGCTTGTGAATAAAGTCAATCATCCAACTCTGCCACTTGGCATGATCTTCAGTTATTGAGTGTAAGACTTCTTCAGCAACTTCATACCAATCTCTATCGTCATCCAAATTAAGAGTGACAATCTTGCCAAATTCCTCGTTCATGGCCAACCAAAGATGGTTTTCTAAAAGATCAAAGTTACCCAGATTCATCTCCATGTAATCATCATAATGGCTGCTGAAGGAGACCGTGAAGTGCAGGTTAGGCCAATGTTGCTTCATTTCTCCCACTGCTCCATTCAACGTATCCTCCAGAAACGAACGTTGTTTAATATTCCATTGTTCAGGTTTATCAGATTCTGGATGAGCCAACTCCAAAACGCGTCTTTCCACTGATGGCATCCACATAGGTGCTTCGTTACATAGATCTATGTATATTACCCGATTGAGTAGACCTTCCTTCTTCAAAAGATTTAATGTGTGGTCCCATATCCTTACCAAGTCATTACGGCCACGAATTTCATTTCGGCGATGGGTAAAACGATCATCCAGCATCCAGGTAGATAGACCAATATATATTTCACGATCAAAACACTTCTGTATGAAAGTAGCAAGTGCAGGCCATGGTTTGACATTTAAGGTGAACTCTTGACCCCACGGCCAATACCGGCCAAAGTAGGGAGAGATACGAAAATTGGTTTCAGTGGATCCCTCTAAGGCTGGAGCTAACATGTGTGGAAATGCATCGATTCGTAAGGCGTTATAGCCACGCTCAACCAGCTCATCCAATGTACGATCCCAGTTTTCCTGACTCTCCCCTGAATAGGTACACGTAAGCCATGTCCAATCCCACATGGCAATCGCAAAAACTTGATCTTGGTAATGTTGTGGGGCAATCATTTAAATCCCTCCTCTAATTATGACTGTTTAGCCATCTCTGATTACAAAAAGAGAGCTTGGTCTTATCATTCCAGTAACACTGAACTTACCTTTTTCTTAACTCTTGTTTCTTAATGAGAAAGTATCGCCTTTATGAAGTTTAGGTCTTTTCCCTTCTTCTTTCCTACCGGCAAATAAGCTTTTTAGTCAATTTTCCTTTCCATTTCGTGAAAAATTTCCTCCCTCACCAAAAATATGTGAGGTCACTATTCATTCAATTAGAATTTGAAAGCACCAGAGGTCATTCCAGTAATAAATTGTCGGTGTCTGGAAATGAATAGAGCTATGACCGGGAGTGTAGCCAAAAACCCTCCTGCCATGATCATACCGTATTCTACCTTGTATAATCCTAATAGAGTGGCCAATCCCACGGGAAGAGTAAACATCTCTTCCGTTCTTAAGGCTATAAGAGGCCAGAGATAATCATTCCAAGAGGTCAAAAATAGAATAATAGCTAAAACTGCCATACCGGTGCTGGATAAGGGTAAAGCAATCTTCCAATAGATGCCAAATTCTGAAGCCCCATCTATACGGGCAGAGTCAATTAATTCATCGGGAATGGAAACCATAATTTGACGCATAAAGAAGACCCCAAAGGCATTAAATGCCCCAGGAATGATTACTGCTAGGTAAGTGTTTAGCCAGTAAAACCTGTTCATCAATAAAAAAAGGGGAACCAACAATACCTGTTGAGGTACCATCATGGTAATCAAAACCATGATGAAGAGGGGTCCCTTTAGGCAAAATTGAAACTTTGCGAACCCATATCCTACCATTGAACAGATAAATAACGCCAAGGCGGTAAAAGAAGCGGAGACTATGCAACTGTTTAAGAGTTGTCTCAAAAAAGGAATTTGTTCTCCGCTTACTAATCTCACATAGTTGGAAAAAGTAAAGTTTCTTGGTATAAGGGTGAGGGGGTAGCTAAAGATCTCTGAGTTAAGCTTGAGGGAAGACGAAAACTCCCAAACAAAAGGCATACCTGTAACCACAACTCCACAGATAAGAAGTAGATAAACTCCCACCCTCACAAACCTCTTTTCAAATTTATACATTCTATACATGCTCTTTCTCTTTCAAATAAAATGGAAACCCGAATAGATTTCCTGAGTCACTTCCCCTATTTTCTAAAGGCACCAAAGAGTTTAAGTTGAATCAGAGACAAAGTTAGAATTATTACTATCATAGTGTAACCTATTGCTGAAGCGTAGCCAAAATCCAAGTGCCGAAATGCGGTTAAATAAAGATAAACGGTCACGAACAATCCAGCGTCCTGAGGTCCGGCTCCTACCAGAAGGTAAGGTTCAGCAAAAAGATTATAGGACCCAATAATAGCCAACACTACCACAAAAAGAAGTACCGGACGTAACAAAGGTAAAGTGATATAGAGAAAAGTCTGCCATTGACTAGCCCCATCGATATTAGCAGCTTCTTTTACTTCTTTGGGGATATTTTGTAGTCCCGCGGTCACGTAAAGAGCATTTATACCAGTCCATTTCCATATTCCGACCATAACAAGGGCAGGCATTATCAACCTTGCATCAAGTAACCAATTGAGTCTTGGAAATCCCAAAGGGCTAAGAACTACGTTATTTAACAGTCCATATCTTTCTTCGAAAATTAGAGTAAACATAATAGCTACAACTACTGACGCGGTAAGAACAGGTGTGAAGAAGAACAGACGAAAAAAATGCCTTAGTTTAACAAAATCCGAGCTCACTATTACCGCCAGTATGATAGCCAAGGGAACAATTATAAAAACACTGGCCGCAGCATAATAACTGGTATTAAATAATGCCCGGATGAAACGAGGATCTGACCAGAGACGAGTATAATTTTCCAATCCAGCGAAAGTCCTCGAAGCATCAATGCCTACCCCCTTAAAAAGACTAAGCCGGAGTGCATAAAAAATTGGGTAAGCCCAAAAAACAGCAAATCCAACAAAAAATGGAGAAATAAATAGATACGGCACTCCTCTTCGTTTTAAGACCCTCCAGTTCGTAAACATGTTCTCCTCCAGTTCAAGAGGGGGACACGTCTGCCTGTCCCCCTCTTAAGCTTTCTATTCCTTATCTTCCCTTAGCTTTGCATCTTCTCACGTACTATCTTGCTATACTCCTTCGCCGCTTGCTCGGGTGTCTTTCTACCATCAATGATGTCACGCCAGTATTTCGTTATCCAAGGCTCGGTTCCAGAGTGAAACATTGGTAAGTAAGGTGATTGATGTTGCGCCGGAACCTCCGGACCAACTTCGGCAAATAGTTGACCTAATACCTGGTCACCAAAGTAAGGAGAAGGTTTATACAGTCTTTCATCTTCCCAACTTGGCTTCAAGGGAGGCCATAATTTAGTCAACAGATACCGCCGGACGTTACCCTCTACGGAAAGCATAGAAAATTTCATAAACTCCCATGCTTCGTCTTGGTTCTTACTGAATTTTGTAATGGTATTTCCTGTTCCTCCCAGACAGCTAGTGCGCGTTTTGTAAGGATCATCCTTCCAGTAAGGTAG
Source organism: Clostridia bacterium (assembly GCA_030602435.1). GTDB lineage: Bacteria > Aerophobota > Aerophobia > Aerophobales > AE-B3A > JAUWRC01. The sequence continues at coordinate 1,089 of JAUVZS010000105.1, read as the reverse complement.
AGGCATAGCCCCCCATTTTCCGGAAAGCTCGGCTACGTTGTCTTCCAAGAAGCCGGCATACCAATCGGCACCCATGTGAGTAAGATAAGCACCCTCCTTCAAGGCTCCATACCAGGCCGGATTATAGACGGTGCCACCAGGAGGGTCCTCAGCAATGCCGTGCTTATTTCGCAAATCAAATAGCCATGCAAGTGTCTCGATCTCCTTAGGTGAATCAGCGGTCAAATCAGCATTTTCATCGAATAAATCTAATCCGCGCTGGCGCAAAAGGATTGGCCACAAATCAGGGCCCAGAGCAATCATTTTCACTTTACCTTTGCTTAACTTCTGGCCCGCAGTGATAAAATCGTCCCATGTTTCTAGAGGTACGGTAATGCCAGCATCTTCAAATACATCTGTCCGATAGTACAAAACCACTGGACATAAAGCATGTTCAACTCCGTAGATCTTTCCTTTCCAAGTATAAAGAGCCATTCGAGAAGCTACAAGTTGTTCAAGGTACCCACCAGCTTTTAGTTTCTCCGTAAGATCAACAAACCCTATTTTTCCTAAGATAAATCCTCCGAATCTACCCTGTTCAACATCCGCCATGTCCGGAGCACCTATTCCAGTTTGCAAAGAAATCAAGAGCTTATCATGCATCTCATCATAAGCAATTTCAGTCACCTTCAGCTTAAAACCAGGATTGACTTTCTCATAATCCTCAGCCATTGATCGGAACCAACGAGCATGAGTGTCGACAAAAGTCCACAATTCCAGTTTTACTGCTTTAGCCTCCGCTGCATATGTCAAGGCAAGACCACTGCTCAACAAAAAGGCCACTCCAAGCAGTGCTACTTGCTTGAACCCTTTTCTGATACACATTTTTCCCCTCCTAGATAATTTTGTTCAGCTAATGAAATAACTGTTCTCACCTCCCTCTTGCCTTATTTTTTAGCTTCTCTAATCTTCTTAATAAATACCTATTTTTCCCTAAATAAGGGAGCCTACGGACCAGACCGTCAGAGCACGGATTTGCCCGCGGACCAGGCTGCCATTTTCCCTGGTATTCCCATAAACCCCTTTACAAATAAATAAAAAAAGGATAGG
>JAUVZS010000277.1:0-2598 GCA_030602435.1 Clostridia bacterium | reverse complement strand
AGAAGTGGAATCTTGGCAAGAAAATGTTTCACTACGGTACTTTTAACGCCAACCCACTTTCTGCTTCCGCTGGTATTGCTACTCTAAAAATTGTAGCCACTGGCGAGCCTATCTCCAGAGCAAATAAAATGACTTCAATGCTGATAAAAGGTATGAATGAAGTCATTGACAAGCACAGGATTCCCTGGTGTGTCCATGGTGAATTTTCAGGTTTTAGATTCCTCTTAAATCATGCTTGTTACAAGAGAGCTTCCTGTAATTTCCGCAAGTGTGACTATGATTACAAAAAGCTCAAAGGGGCCAATGATCCTGTCCTGGTGCAGAATTTGCGTTGTGGTATGCTTCTGAATGGAATTGATGTTGCCAAGCAGGGGGGTTGGGTTTCTGCAGTCCATTCTGCCGAGGATGTAGAAAAAACCATTGTAGGCTTTGATAGAACTATTGACTGGATGAAGAGGGGCAAGCTTATTTAAAATTCGTACTTCGTACATCGTACTTCGTACATCGTATATGAGGGTACTGAAAAATAGAATTTCCATTGCGAGCGAAGCGAAGCAATCCCCTTTAAAAGCACAGAACCTGTTTTGAGATTACGGAGCCTATTCCCTTGTATGCTAGAGTTTAGGTTTTTTTCACGATGTACTATATACGACATGCGATATACGAATTGATTGACAGAAGACGAGTTTGTGATAAAATGTTTATAGGTAAATACTCGGTAAACCCCGTGCTTTAATGAATATTTACTTAAAGGCAAAAAGAACTGGTGGGAGTGAGATATGAGCGTAGCTGTGATAATGGCGGGAGGACTGGGAAAAAGACTATGGCCCGAGAGTAGAGTAACTCATCCCAAACAACTTCTCAGTTTAGAAGAAAAAGAAAGTTTCCTTCAAGCAACTTACAGGAGAGCTTCTAACCTTTTTGGCTCGGAGAATGTATATCTGGTAATAAGAGAAGAATTAAAGCAGGCAGTGATAGCTCAGCTTCCAGGGATCTATCTGGATAATATCATTGCAGAACCTCAAGGAAAAGATACTGCTCCTTGCATTGGTTTTGCTAGTACTTGGATAAAGAAAAAAAGAGGGGACGATTCTATGGCGGTACTTCCTGCCGACCACTTGATAAGGAACGAGGAAAGGTTTGCTCAGATTATTTTGGCGGCAGTCGAACAAGCGGAAAAAGGTTTTTTAATAACCATTGGCATTAAGCCTACCCGCGCTGAGACTGCCTATGGATATCTTCAGATAGGAGACCAGCTGGAGGATTTAGATGGAATTCCTCTTTTTGCAGTAAAGAGATTTACAGAAAAACCTTCTCAGAAAAAAGCTAAAGAGTTTTTTGAACAGGGAAATTTTCTCTGGAATGCAGGGATCTTTGCCTGGAAACCGACTACTATTTTGAAACAAATAGAAATGTATCTTCCAGATCTTCATCAGGGATTAATGAGGATTGAAAAGGCTTTAGGAACAAATGAAGAGAAGAAGATAATAAGAGAAGTTTACCTTTCTCTTCCTAAAATTTCCATTGATTATGGGATAATGGAAAAGGCCTCTTCAGTAGTAGCAGTACCAGGGGATTTTTTTTGGGATGATATAGGCAACTGGGGTGCCCTGGAACGAATATTTACCAAGGATGAAGAAGGAAATATTGTCAAAGGATTAGTACAGAAGAGGGAAAGCAGCGACTGTATATTGATAAATAGAGAGGATAAGATTTTGGGAGTTATAGGAATCTCTAATTTAATTATCATAAATACAGAAAAGGGTATCCTTGTTGTAAGGAAAGAAAGGGCTCACAAAGTGAAGGATTTGATGAACGAGCTCTTAGGAGATGAGAAGTTAAAAAAGTATCTACAGTGATCAATTTGTAAGTTTTAAGTTGTAAGCGATAAGTTATAAGAATAAGAATTCTTTACGGAATATATAAGTAGCGGTCGGATTCATCCGACAATGTGCGATAAATCGCACCGCTACTAACAATTAACTAATAAATGGTAAAAGTTACTGAATCCAGATTAGGAACTCTACGTCAAAAGATAAAAGAGAGGAAGGTAGAGGGATTTCTTATTAAGAAGCCTCAAAATACCTTTTATCTTAGCCGCTGTTGGGCAGAGGGAGGAATATTACTCACCAAGCGGGAGAAGTTTTTTATAACAACTTCCCTTTTTGCCGAAGAAGCAAGATCTAAGCTCAGCGGGTGGCAGATAGTTATTCAGAAAGATAGTTTTGAGGAAGCTGTCTTCCAAATTTGCAAAAAGCTAGGAAGTAAAAAAATAGGTTTTGAAGCTTCTCATTTTTCTTTTGAGGAGTATAGAAAATTAGGCCAGATTAAAGGAACTCTATGGATTCCCTGCCCAGGTTTAGTAGAAAAAGAAAGGACGATAAAAGATACAGAAGAAATATTTTGCATAAGACGGGCTCTTAGAGTAGCAAAGGCTACTTTTGATTATGTAGAAGCTAGGCTCAGAGAAAGGATAACGGAAAAAGATCTAGCAAGGGAAGCCATTTATTTTTTAAGAAAAGATGCAGATGAAGAAGCTTTTCCTCTTATAGTTCTTTTTGGGGAGAGGACTTCTTTGCCTCACGGTAAGCCTACTCA
>JAUVZS010000185.1:0-3914 GCA_030602435.1 Clostridia bacterium | reverse complement strand
AAAGCAGTGATTAGCTGGGAAAGGCTAAATTTCCTCACCGCTTGAATGTATTCGGCAGCGATGTTTGTATAAAACTGAGAATAGTAGCTTTTTGGCCTAAAGATGATAGAACACGCTTCTCTGGAAGAGATCTTCTCTTCTTTTTCTTTAATCCTCAATAAAATCCGCATCTCACGAGTTATGAGAGAGTGAATTCTCAAGGGCTCTTCTCCTTTTTCTAAAAGTCCGGAAAGAATAAAGAGAACCTGGGAAAGAGCTTTTTCTCTCACCGCTTTGGTTAAGTCAAATACCCCTGTCCCTTTACCTTCCCCTACTGCCTCCTCTACATCCTTCTTCTCTATCACTCTTTTAGGATGAGTATAAAGAACTAGTTTCTCTATCTCGTTATTTACCTCTCGAAGGTCATTTCCCACCCTATCCTTAAAATAAAGAAGAGCCGGGGGGCTGATTCTCTTTCTTTCTTTTTCTATTTTTCCTTTAATCCAGGCTATAACCTCCCCCTCCCATAAGGGATAAAAAAAGACGAGCTTACCTTTTTCCAAAAAAGTTTTATAAAGCCTTTTTCTTTTATCTAGTTTTTCCGCTGTACAAACAAGACAGGTAGTTCCTGCCGGACTATCCAGATATCTACTCAGAGCTCTTTGATCCTCATCCGATAGTTTATCTATCTCTTCCACTACCACCAGCCGCCTCTTTGCCTGAAGGGGAAAAGTGTTGGCTGATTCTATAATTCGACCAGCGGAAATATTTGCCCCAGAAAGCCTCTCATAATTGAAGTCTTCGTACTCAGGTGAAATAACACTCTTTTTAAGCTTTTTCAGTGCTTCTTCCTTAAGATAATCTTCCCCTCCCTCAAAAAGATAAGCTGAGGCAATTTTTCCAGCCTCCAATTCTGTTATAAACTGCTTATATTTCATTGTCTCGTATTGCGTATTGCGTTCCCTCCTCGCAAAAAGGAGTCAGGGGATAGTCAGATAATAGATAAAGCGGGCCCTTTAGGCCCGCTTGGGCTCTCTTAAAAAGCTATCCTTTGATAGAAGCTGGAATCTTGCATTTTAGAACATAGGTTCCAGTTTTTAAAGTCAAACTAACTAGATCGGGCTTCTCTTCGACCTTGGCTAAACTAAGAGAAGGCTTCTCAACTGGCTTTTCCAGTTTCTCTATCTGAGCTAAGCTTACGGCCATTATCTCTCCTGAGGAATCAAACAAAGCTGCTCCGTAATCTATTTCCTCTTCCTCCGCTTCAATAGAAGCTACAAATAAAGGATAGGAGTAATCTATTTCTTCCCCATAGATCACTAAAGCTACTATCAGGCCTTGGTGAATAGTTTCCTCGGAAAGACTAATCTGAGAAGGAAGATAGGCCTGAATTTGATCCAAAGAGGCTCCTCCAACAGAGATAAAACCCATCTCTTTTAGATCTAACTTTTCGAACTTTTCGGAAAGAGCTTGCTCAACCAACTCTTTCTCTTCTGAAGTTAATTCTTGTAATTCTTGAGAAAAACCTCCTGTAGCTAAACTTAAAATTACCACTGCCGCCAATATCAGGGATTTATACTTCACTATAATTCACCTCCTAATAAGTGTAAGCTAATTTAGCTGAGTCTCGCTGAGCAGCTAAGTGATATCCGGATCCAACTGGAGGCCATTCTATTTTGACCGTAAATCGCTGTCTCAATAAAGAAAGATTCTGAATCTGATAAGCTCCGTAAGCGCTGCAGCCTACTCCTTGGGTGTTTCCGGTAAACTGAGGCTTGAAGGGATTAGTTAGGTTTACCTGACCTTGCTCCACTATCTGTCCCCATTGATTTAGGATTTTTATCTTGACCGTAGCACTAAATCCACTTCCCCCATTGACTTTATTAGTTACCAAAAGATGGAAGTTTATATAGGCCTGGTTAGGAGTCAGAGAGATTCTGTCCCAGCTCCATTGGGCCCAATGATTCCATCTTCTTATCCAGTACCATCCGCTGATCCAATCTCCGTTGGTTTGGAAAGAAACCGGCTCAGTGACTGAAAATCTAGCACCAATACCAACTTGACTCACTGTTACTATCCTGGTGGTAGAAGAAGTTGCTCCATCATCATCTTGAACCATCAAAGTTACTTTAAATTCGCCCTGGTAATAAAATTGATGAGTAGTGGTCTGTCCCCAGGCATCAGTGATTCCATTGCTATCAAAATCCCATTGCCAGCTAGTTATGTAGCCGTCAGGATCAGAAGAAGCAGAAGCATCGAAGTGGACCACTTGATTAACCTGAGGATTAGAGGGCCAATAATTAAATTGAGCCTGAGGGTTCTGATTGACTGGTCCCGCTCCCACCTGAAAACTGGTCCAGGCAGTATCCCATTCTATCGGGGCTATCTTAAACTGAATTCCAGGCTTTTCTCCTCCAATTTGTAACCGAAATTCGGCTTTAAGCTTAGATCTAACTTCTTCTTTCAAGGCCTGGGGATCAGGAATTAGAGGATAAGGATTTTCCTTAAAGGGATCCTGAGGAAATCTTAGGAAATTATAGACGTTGATCTTGGTAGTGGAAGCAATTGCTAGAAGGTACTCAGTACCTGGAGGACCAGTCACTATAAACCTGTAAGCTCCATCAGGCAATTGATAGGAGCCTGATCCAATTAAATTATTCTGGGAGTAGCGGTTGGGAAAGACTAACCGGGTTTGTCCTTGAGTATCATAGTTCAGAATATAAAGGTAGGCTCGCTTACTGACCCATCCAAAAATTCTTAACTCAGATTCAATTGAATACCAGGATCGACCTGTCCGGATATCTACATCAAGCCGGGGATGAGGCGGAGGTTGAATTATCATCTGAGGGAGGGAATTAGCTTCTCCAACCACTCCTAGGCCAACTCCCAGCATTACCAGAATAAGCCCGGCCATCGATAACTTAAATAGTTTGGTTTGCATTTTAAACCTCCTATCCCAATATCTACCATTTTACTATCTTTCTTTTCTTTGATTCCTCACCTCCTCATTTATAATTGTAAAGTACTTCTAAGCCTATTAATAATTCTAACAAAGACTCTGCCAACCGAGATTTCTTAAGACTACTTAACTTTGATATTCCCATTCTAACTTTTTAAGGAGTTTTGTCAAAAGCCGGAAGACCTGGACAAGAACAGAAAAGAGTAAATGTAGATTTCCCTCTGTGGATGGTCCATTTATTAGATAAAGAAGCAAAACGTTTGGGTGTGTCTCGACAATCCATCATTAAAGTATGGATAGCAGAACGCATAGAAAAAGCCTCATCTTAAACATCTGATTCTAACAAAGCGCTGCACTGGCACTGGAAATACCGTGCGTTTTCAGTGCCAATGAGTTTTCACGATATACCGCTAATCGTTATTTCAAAGTGTTAAACCCAGATTCGGCAAACTATGTCATTATTATAGCAAGAAGCTCTTTTTTATAGTTTTCGGGTTAGAAATTCTGATCAACTTATAAGCTATGGGAATATTCTTAGCCCTTTTCTCTTAAAAATTGGCCAAATCTGCCGTTGCAGACATTTTGCTCATTCTTTCCAATGTTTTCTGGCCCGTTCAAATATTTCCTCCACTGTTTGTCCCTCATAAAGTCGTTTGGAAATTTCCTATTTTCAATCTCTATTTGCAATTTATACTGTAACAATTGGAGAATGTCAAATTATTTTTATAAAATCTCTAAACTCAAGGGGATGTACCTACTAATCCTTGACGATTTTCTTTAAGTTAGTATTATTAGAAGAGCAGCGGTAGAAATCTTATGTAAGCGGATGGACACCTATATGGACACCAGGGGAAGAAAAAAGGAAAGAAGAGAAAATCGACATCCCGGAACCCCTGCCACGACACTAACATAGAGATGCCGAAGTGGTGGAATTGGTAGACACGCAGCATTCAGGATGCTGTGGGGTTATCCCCTT
>JAUVZS010000037.1:0-8276 GCA_030602435.1 Clostridia bacterium | reverse complement strand
TTTCCCTTTGAAGGCAAGGCCGTCCATGGAGGCGGTGGGAATAGATGTTTATCGTTTAGTAAGCGAGGTAGGCTGGGAAATCTATCCCATAGCGCACAGAGATGTTGATCCTGAATCTATACCTTGCGCCATTTCCGTAGGGATAATTTTCGTAGCCTAATCCAAATAGCGTTTAGCGTATAGCGGGTAGCGTATAGTTTTTCAACCATAAGGGATAAAGATTAAACCTTTATTGCTGAAGGCTATACGAAGTACGATGTGCGAAATACGATGTACGAACAACGAACTATTGCTATGGTGTAGGTAAAGGAGTGTGATGGAATATGAAAGACATTCTTGAGGTGCTGGAGGATTACATCCCTGAGGCTAATCCACGAAAGTGGGCCAAGTTATCAAGCGAGATCGAATATCGTCGTCTTACTCTCTTACTTCTTAGAGAGATACTTTGTGAGCTGAGGAAGTTAAGGAAACTGATTTTACACAGCAACCCATGACTTGTTGCAACCTGTTTCAAGCCACAATGAGTATTTTTTCAAAAATTAGGGTTAAAATCCAACTCATTTAAAGCAACTGCTTCCACAAGTTTTTGGAAGAAGGAAGGTCTATTTTTATAAATTGAGAGAATCCGGTTGCATTATGCTTCTTCATTTCATCAATTTTGGAGGGAGAAATATTCTCATCCGCTGTCATCATATAAATTCTTCTCTTAGTCTGAATCCTTCTTTGAGCAGCTTATCTAAAATTTCTAAAAATTTTACTCATCATAAATCTCTCTCTAATCTCTTTCTTTAAGTCTTCTGAAGTATAAGGGACATGGATGAGTTCCTTTTTTACCTCTTCTATTATCTCCCAGAGGGATAACTCGCATCTTTTAGCCGCTTGCCACAAGGTTATTTTACCCTCCTCATAATCCTTTAGAGCCTCTTTTATCAGCCATTTTTTAGCTGCTTTGAGTAAAATCTTCTTAGAATTGTGGACCTATCCATCCCCTCCTTTTTTGCTATCTGGTCTATTAATTTGGCTAATCCTTCCTCAATTCTTGTAGTAACAGTAATGGGCACTTTTCACCTCCGTATTAAAATTATTCATTTTAATATATAACTATAGGAATAAATGTCCTCATTCAGGATGACACCTCTGAATTAATCATAGATTGACAAAAACATGTAATCGGTTATTATTTAGGGTGATCCTTTTTGGAAGGCCATTTGATGAAGAAAGTTTACCGAAAGTCTTTTCCCGTTATTTGTGTAATATTGATTTGTGATAAAATAATTGCTGAAACTAATAACCGCAAGAAAAGATTAAAGAGGTGAATGATATGGATAATGTCTCAATTTTGCCAGGGGATAGTATCGGTAGAAATTTTATACCCAATGAATATCTTCCTGATGGGAAAGATGAATATTACCATCGTAACATTCAAACATTATGGCCAAAAGTGCGATGGCGGCATTTGCGATCAGGTGAGGTTGAAAGGCTTGTAAAAAATAATAACATTTCTAATAACTGGGATAAAATACTGGTTACAGATCAGTTTGATGCAAACCAAATAAAAAATACAGAATTTTTCGGACTTATTCGGATTGGAAGCCTGCGGAATGTTAATCTTGAACATCATGACTTACAAGTACCAGTGGGGATTACAAACAGCACAATTATCTCTTGCGATATAGGTGATGATGTAGCAATTCATGATGTTCATTATTTAGCGCATTTCATTATTGGTGATCGCTCAATATTGTTTAATATCAATGAAATGCATACAACTAACCATGCAAAATTTGGTAATGGAATTATTAAAGAAGGTGAGTCAGAAGATGTTCGTATATGGCTTGACCTGGTGAACGAAACCGGCTCTCGTAAAGTCTTGCCTTTTGATGGGATGATATCGACTGATGCCTACCTTTGGGCAAAGTATCGTGATGACACCCAGCTGCAAGAGAAACTAAAAGAGATTACACAAAACAGTTTTGATTATCGTCGTGGTTTTTACGGTACGGTTGGGAATCAGTGTGTGATTAAAAATTCTCGTATTCTCAAGGATGTTAAGGTAGGTTCCCACTGCTATATTAAAGGTGCCAACAAACTAAAAAATCTAACTATCGATTCTTCAGAGACAGAGCCTACACAAATTGGAGAGGGGGTTGAGTTAGTAAACGGCATTATTGGTTTTGGCTGCCATATTTTCTATGGTTGCAAGGCTGTACGGTTTATTTTAGGTGATAATTCAAGTCTTAAATACGGGGCGAGACTTATCAACTCATTCCTTGGAGACAATTCAACCATTTCATGTTGTGAAGTGCTCAATGCTCTTATATTTCCAGCACACCAGCAGCATCATAACAATTCATTTCTTATAGCCTCTGTTGTTATGGGTCAAAGCAATATAGCTGCAGGTGTTACAATTGGCTCAAATCACAATAGTAGAGCCAATGACAATGAGATTCAAGCTGGCCGCGGATTCTGGCCAGGACTATGTACGAGCCTCAAGCACTCCTCTCGTTTTACTTCTTTTGTGTTGCTCTCAAAATCAGATTATCCAGCGGAACTTAATATCTCCCTGCCTTTTTCACTTCTTAACAACAATGCAGTGAAGGACCAATTGGAGGTAATGCCGGCATTCTGGTGGCTATATAATATGTATGCTTTAGTAAGAAATGCCTGGAAGTTTCAGAATCGTGATAAGCGCAAGAACAAAGTTCAAAATATTGAATTTGATTCTTTAGCTCCTGATACGATCGAGGAAATATTTCATGCTCGTCGCCTATTGGAAATATGGACTGCGAAAGCAAGCCTGCGAAAACAAGGTGAATTAATCAATGAGAAAGATGAGGAGGAAGCCTCGCAGCTCGGATGTGAAATTCTGTCGGGAACAGAAAACCAGATAAATGGTCTGGAAGTTATTGGTGAAAAAATGGAAAAATCGAAACGGAAGGTGGTGATTCTCAAAGTATATAAGGCATATCATGCCTATGGCGATATGTTGCATTATTATGCTCTCAAGAATCTGTTGGCTTACATGAAAGCAAATGCAAAGGCAACATTTTCATCTATGTGTAATGCATTAAATGGCAGGCGCGAACAAGAATGGGTAAACCTCGGAGGACAGCTTATACCCAAAAAAGATGTTGTTCAGCTCCGAAGTGATATTGGCTGGGGCAGGCTCACCACATGGAAAGAAATCCATCACCGGTATGATACTCTCTGGAATAAGTATACTCTTGAAAAGCAAAAACATGCCTTGGCCACGCTTTGTGAGCTACTCAGAGTAGATAACCTCACAAAGAAACAGTGGAAAGCAGCCTTAAATAAGGCAGTCGATATCCAGAAATTTATTTGTGACGAGGTTTATATATCTCGAAAAAAAGATTTTGACAATCCGTTTCGAGCCTCGACATACAGAAATGCTGCTGAGATGACGGCTGCAATTGGGACCATCGAAGACAACAGTTTTGTTAAACAGGTACAAAAAGAAACAAAGGATTTCGAGAAATTAGTAGAAGAAATTAGGGAAAAATAGGGACAATTTGAAATGTTCCTTTGTGATTAAGCAGGTTAAGTTAGAGCATTATGCGAGAGGGGGCTGATTTTTAAGAAGTGAAGCTGCCCCCTTATTTATTACCCAAATAACATCTGAATGTTTTTGTAAAACTGAAGCTGGCACATCAGTTGTAACAGGGCCTTCGATAGATAGTGCTACTACTTTTGCCTTAGATTCTTTGTTTGCAATAATAACAATTTTCTTAGCTTCTAATATTGTTCCTATGCCCATTGAAAGTGCTTGAGTTGGGACATTTTCTACTTTTTCAAAAAATCTAGAATTATCTTTAATTGTTTCTTTAGTTAAATCAACAACTCTTGTTCTTGAATTTTCAGAAGATCCCGGCTCGTTAAATGCAATGTGACCATTACCTCCAGTACCTAAAAGTTGGATATCAATACCACCTGCTGCTTTAATCTTTTCTTCAAATTCCCTGCATTCAGCTTCTGGATTACCAGCAACACCACTTAATACATTTGTGTTTTCCTTTTTAATATTTACATGATTAAAAAGATTGGTATCCATAAAATATCTATAGCTTTGATCATGATTACCAGTAAGGCCAAGATATTCATCCAAGTTAAAAGTTGTAACTTGTGAGAAATCTAAATCTTCTTCCTCATGAAGCCTTATTAATTCTTTGTAAGTACTAATTGGAGTACTCCCAGTAGCAAGGCCTAAAACAGCATTAGGTTTATTTCTTATCACCTCTGCAAAATATTTTGCAACCTCTTTTCCCATTGCATCATAATCTTTTTTGATTATTACTTTCATAATAATTATTCTCCTTTTTCTTAGCGTATAGCTACACGCTATCCGCTAGTTTTTTATTCCTCTCCCCAAAGAGCTTTTTCATACATTTCTATCACGTCCTTCAAGGTAACTGAGCGCGGATTATTGGTAAGTTTCTGTTTATTTCGCATGACTTCCTGGGCAAATTCGGCGATCAGTTCTTTTCCTACCTTCCTCGTCTTTAAATTTTGTGGTAGACCAAGCTCCCGGATAAGATTTTCAATTCTGGTAATTACTTTTTTAACTATCTCTTTTGTAGTCAAATCTTCTGTACTTTCTCCCAGACACCTGCTAAGGGAGATGAGTTTAGGATGACCCTGGCTAAGATTAAACTCCGAGACTGAGGGAAGAAGAATGGCGCAGGCTTTTCCATGGGAAAGCCCCAGGTCTGTGGTTAATCTATATGACATGCCGTGAACCAAAATAGTTCCGCTCTGAGCAATGGCCATTCCGGCTAAAAGAGAAGCATACAAGGTATAGGAGCGAGCGTTTATATCTTTTAAATTCTTCATTACTTTTGGTAAATAACACACAAGAAGTCTTATTGCCTCTGAAGCCAGGGCATCGCTCAAGGGTCGGGATCTATTAGATAAGTAACTCTCCAGAGCATGAGAGAAGGCATCTATTCCTGTGTCGGCAGTAACAGAAGCTGGTAAAGATAAGGTGAGTTCTGGATCTACTAAGGCTACTTTGGGAAAAATGGAGAGGTCAATGAGGATCTCCTTTCGAGGAGATACCTTGTCGGTATTAGTAAGCGCAGCGTAGGGATTTGCCTCACTTCCTGTCCCTGCTGTAGTAGGGACAGCTATTATAGGAAGAGGAGCCTCTTTTACTTTATTTCTTCCCAAATAATTAGTAAGGGGAGCAGGATTGGTAGCTAATACTGCTATTGCTTTAGCTGCGTCCATGGGGCTCCCCCCTCCCAGTCCTATTATTGCCTCACATTCTTTTTCTTTAGCCAGTTTTGTTCCTTTTTTGATAGTTTCAAGAGAGGGATTAGCTTCTACCCCTTCAAAAAGAGTCGTCTTTACCCTTGATTTTTTCAAGGAATCCCCTACTCTTTTGAGTAACCCTGTCTTTCTGGCCGAGGCCTGCCCAGTAACTATAAGGGCACTCTTGCCCAATTTTACTGCCTCTTTTCCAATGTTTTCTACCACTCCTCTTCCGAAGAGGACCCTGGTGGGAAGATAGAATTCAAATTCTCGCAATCTTCTCTCCTTCTATGGCTGTGTATTTTCCTTCCCGCCTGAATGGCTTAAAACTTTCGCCTCCCCCTTCATAGAATTTACCAAAGAATTCTACGAATTGCAAACGAGCGGTATGGATGAATCCAGAAAGACAATTTAGAACTAGGTTCCCCAGATGACCCCCTATAAGGATTATAACCATGAGAACCGGTCCTATAAAGGGAGTTTCCCCCATCATAGCGGCAATGGTGTTTACGACCATAGCAATTACGCTTGTAGCTAGTCCAAGAGCCAGAAGACGAGAATAGGAAAGAACATCTGCAAATACCTGGACTATTCCATATAATTCATAGCCTCCTTTGGCAAATCTTATGAAAAGGCTCTTACTTTTTCTTCCCACAAAAAGAAAGAGAGTCCCTACTCCCCAAAGGGACATAATCAGACCTAACCTGGAGTATGCGGGAAGAGCCCCCCAGATATTTTTAATGTTACCAGGTGACAAAGAAATAGGTGTATTTGATCCAGCTAATCCCATTTCCGAAGCTCCTGACTGACCAGCTCCCAAAAACATACCTTTGACTGTAGGGGAAAGAATAAGGATTCCTCCTAAAATAAGCAGAATCCAGGAGGCGTGATCTAAAATGGCAGAAACTATATCCTTCCTTCTTAAATCTTCCCATAACTCCAGGCCTATTCCTACCAGAATATGGACAATTCCTAAGGTAAGACAGATAAGGAGAAATATCATGGGCTGGCGTACTGGATTTAATAAGGCTAATTGTTTTAAGGGGGCTAAGAAGGGTGGAAGTCGGGAGAACTCAATTCCAAATATCCCGCCGGTAATTATTCCTATTCCGAAAGTTACAAATCCGGTAATAAACAGCATAGAGAAAAGTTTTCTGGCTGTCTCTCCTGCTTTAAGTTTCTTGAGGGCGAGATAGGCTAGAATGGATAAGATAATTCCATAGCCTCCGTCTGTTAGACAAATAGCTAAAAATAGGGCAAAGAAAGGGGCCAGAAAAGGGGTGGGATCAATCTCAAAATAGCGCGGCAGACCATAAAGGTCTATTACCAGTTCAAAGGGTTTAAAAATACCTCGGTTGGATAAGGCAATGGGAATTTTCTCTTCCTCTTTTTTAGCGGGTTCTCGTACTACTATCTCCAGGGGGGAAAGATCTTTTAGTCCTTTTCTTAATTTAGCAAGGTCTACTTTTTTAATCCAGCCCCCTATGAGGAAAGTATAGGGAGTTGAGCGTGTCTCAGCCGATACCTTTTTTTCCTGAAGAAGATGATAGAAGTAGTCGTAGACGGCCATAAGCTTGATTTTTTCCCGAAAAGCTTTCCGAGATTCTTTCTCTATTTCACCGGCTCGCTTTTCCAACTGAGAGGTTCTTTGCTCGATTTTCTTCAGTTTTTCTTTTGGGCTCCCCTCTTCTTTAAACTCGATTTTTTCTACCTTCGATTTTTGCAAGATGGATTCTATCCTGGTCCGGTATTCTTTTAAAAATATCAGCAAAAAGTATGCCGTGCCCCCCTCTTCTTTAATAATATCTAAATGGGTTCCCTTTTCTTTTTCCAGTTCCTTTTGTAGGATATCTTTAGTTTCCAGGGGAATCGTTCCCCATTGGTAGGCAACGAACTTTCTCTCTTGGAATCTTTGACAGGAAAAAGATAGTTCTCTCCAGGGATAAAGAAAGTGGTAGGTCTCCTGAAGAGTCTCTTTTTCTTCCTTAAGAGTTTCTAGCTCTTCTTTTAGTTTTTGAGAGCTCTTACATACTTTCTCCCAGTCAAAGTCTTTAATCCAGCTAAGGAACTCCTCTTCTTTTATTATTATTTTACTGGGAAAGAGTCCCAATCCAGCCTTCTTCTCATCGAATTCCTTTAAATAGTCAATAGTCCAGCTGAGTCTAGAAAGATTATCTTCCAGGTATTTTGTTTCCAAATTTTCTTTTTTAAAGGAGGAAGTAAATGTTTCCTCCTTTATTTCTCCAGGCTGAAACAAAGCCAGCTCTCCCAGTTTTTTTACCACAGACTCACCTAGATCCTTGTCTCCTATAATATATACCTTTCTCATTTCTAAGAGAGCCATTTTAACCTTCTTTCCAGGATTGTTTTGCTTTTTGCAAAATAAATTCTACCACTTTTCTTGAGTTTTTCCTTCCCTTTCCTTCGATCTTTTTTCTTTTTTCTTGAAATTCTCTTTTGATTTCTTCTACTTCTTTGGCTGCCTGACTCAACAGTTTTTTCTTTAGCTCGTCCCCTTCACTTTTTCCTTTTTCCTTGAATTTGGCTATGATCTCTTTTCCCTTTTTTTCTGCCTCTTCTATGAGCTTTCCTTTTTCTCTTTTTCCCTCTTCTAAGATTTTTTCCGCTTCTTTTTCTGCTCCCTCTATTTTTTTAAGAATTTCTTCAGGCATTTTTTTTCACTCTTAATTTCTATTTTATCTTTGATTTGTAGCGGTCGGATTTAGACCTAACACCGATTTCTCCAGTTAATTAGTTGACTAGAGATTAGTTAATTAGTAACACCAGCCTCTTTTTCCTCAATCCTACGTTCCTCATGCTAATCTCTAATTACTAATCCACTAATTATCTTCTTTTGTTTGATGAATGGCACCGCTACTTTTATCTTATGACCTGTAATTCGATCCCTGCTTCCTTTAGCATTTCTCGAGCCAGGGGATCGGGATACTCACCCTGGAAGATAATCTTTTTTATTCCTGCGTTTATAATCATCTTGCTGCAAGTTATAC
>JAUVZS010000109.1:0-5328 GCA_030602435.1 Clostridia bacterium | reverse complement strand
CGTCTCCAGGGAAACACCATCCATTCCAGCTAAGCGAGTTGAGATAAATCCAACATTATTCGTTCTCTTACCAGGTATATGTTTCTTCATTATAACTCATTTTTATGCCGATTATTAGCAAACCCCCTTAGAAAATCCGGGCTTAGCCAAGCTTAGTTCTTAAATCAATTATGGCTGTGGGCTAAACCGCAAGAGTCGTTCAGAGAATTTAAACTCTCCTACCCACAGGTAGCTGCCATCAAAGACTGGAATGGCAGGCCAAAAGAGCTTATCCATGCCTATTTCAGGTCTTCTTCTTTCATCGGGTTTTACTCTGAGCTTTTTAGCACCTAAGATTATATCTGCATCTTTACCCGCAAGCGCATCTTCAATTTTGTTCCATATTAATACCCGGTTAAAGCCAGTGTCACCCACGAAAAGATGTCCGTGGGAAACAATGGCTCCCTGCGGAAGATTGAATTTACCCGGCCCGCCCATAATCATAGGCTGAGAATTTGAGGAAAGACCTTTGAGTGGATAAATCTTGATTGAACCGCCGGGCCCGCTTAAAGTAGCAGTAACCACCAAATATTTACCATCGCTTGAAAGTCGGCAGGGTTCATCAGTGGTCAAGGAAAATTTTGGATTGGAATTCTGAGTAGGTATCCCTTCCCAAACATAGATTCTGTTTGCCTCGTTATCAGCAAGGTAAAAGTACTTATCATCAAGAGCCACCCCCTGCAGGTCTTGAAAATTTACATTGCCGATACGATTGTTAAAAATGAGAGCAGGCATCTCACCGGCAAGAGGCAATTTTTTCCAAACATAGATCGTCCTTTTCCCAGCCAAAACCAGGGTTTGACCAAAGAGAGCATTGTCCCAGGGCGCTTCGGGAAGAGTATAAACAATATCAGGTTTGGCCCCGCTTTCGTCTGGCAGATTTTTCCAGATATAGAGCTTACGATCAAAGTCTGAAGAAACAAAGAGGCTCTTACCGTCAGAAATAGGAACTGGATTGCTGATGATGAAATTTGTCTCTAAGGTATTGGTGTTAATATCCGGACTCCCTACAGCAAAGTCCGGTAGCTCATCTGGACGAGCAGGTAAAGTGTTAAAACTAACAATTTTATTACCGTTGCTTAAGGAAAGATAGAGCTTGTCGCCAACAATAGCCAAACCAGAACCATCTCCAGCCTCGAAATGATATCCTTGTCCCTCCGGACCCTCTTCTCCTACGACTAAATCAGGATATCCTTGTTCCCACGGACCCTCTTTTCCTACGACTAAATCAGGAGCATCATTTTCGTCCTCAGGGAAAGAATTCCAGACATAAAGAAATTGAGAGCTTAAAACTAGCAATTTTCCATCAGGGGTGAAAGTTGGTCCCCAGAAAACCTCGCTGGGAGTAAACGGAGCCTCACCTCCTTCTGAAAATGATGTAGGAGCAGGTGGAGCCCCACCTTTTTCCGAAAGTGATGTAGAAATAGGTGGATTCATGTCTTCTTCTAAGGGTGGCGGTGCAAAAGTGTCCTCAGTCATGCGTATTGCTTCAGCCATAAAGAAATCGTAAGGCTCGTTGTCACGAACTGGAAATGATCTCCAAAAAAAGTTTCCTGGTGAGGCACCAAATGCATTGTGATCTCCAATAACCAGGTGCTTTCCGTCACTACCAACACTCCGAGGAGTACCAAATTTACCCTTAAGCCATAAAACAATATCAGGTTGCTGTTTATTTACAGTGGGAAACTTATTCCAGATTAAGACCTGACCTGCTCCGGTGCTGGTAACGACCACTTTTTCTCCGTTGGTCCAGATACCCCAGGGCCAGGCGATATTTCCTCTGGATTCCAAGAGATCACCGATGCTAACCAAAACCAAATCAGCTGGCTGGCCGTTTTTGGTAGGGAAATTATTCCAAATCAAAATTCGATCATTGTAGGTATCTGCCACCAATACATGTTTACCATCAGTTGCTACTCCTACAGGCCAGTTAAGACGGTCAAGGCCATCGCCAGGATCATTGCTTGTAAAGTTCTTCTGTCCTAAGACAAGATCAGGAGCAACATTTCCCTCAGGCAGTTTATTCCAAATAAGGATACGATTGTTGTTACGGTCAGCTAAAAGAAGATGTGTACCGTCGCTGGCAATACCACCAAGATGGTTAAAAAGTAAAGATCCGCCAGCGTTGTTAAAGTCAACTCCTGAGAGCATCAGGTCTGCTTTTTGACCTGTTTTGAAAAAGCCAGAAGTTTTTCCGCTTGCTACTGCATAGGAGGAATCAACGAACTCCACACTGATTTGTTCTAGAGTAAATATATCTTCGGGCGGCTGAATTTGTTGTTGGGCTTTATAAGGAGGTTTGACCTCTTCTTTGACCTCAGGCTGAGTAAATATTTCAATGAGAAAAGTTTGAGCCTTTTGAAGTTCCAGCAAGGCCTCAGCATATCTACCTTCAGAATACAAACTTTCAGCTCTATCAAGGTAATTCTCAAACTCATCAGTGTATCCTGTAGATTTGACCAATCCCACAGCTAAGCCAAGTATTACTACTATTATGAGAGCTTTTCTTATCATTGAACTATATCCTTTCCGAAAGAGCTTCCTCTTCCTTTGTAACTATTTTCATTATATACACCAGCTATACGTGTGTCAATCGCTGTAGAAGTTCTATTCAAGAATAATTAATATTGACTATGCTAATAATTGCCGCTATCATAAAACCATTACCGAAGTTCCTGGTAAGAGAAAAATTATGAATATTCTTTTAACAGGTAGACCTGGTATAGGTAAGACCACCCTCATAAAGAAACTTATAGATTCAGTTTTTCTTTCAAAAGGTGGCTTCTATACAGAAGAGATAAGAAAAGGAAAAGAAAGGATAGGTTTTTCACTAATAACCCTTGATGGAAAAAAATCAATCCTGGCCAGTGTAAAGATAAAAAGTCCTTACCGTGTGGGTAAGTACAGAGTTGATGTTGATAGCTTTGAGAAAGTTGGTGTAGAGGCTATAAAAAAAGCGATACCGACTAAACAGCTAATTATCATAGATGAGATTGGGAAAATGGAATTATTTTCTAAGAAATTCAGGGATATAGTTATTCAGGCACTGAATACGGGCCGTGTCCTGGCAACAATAAAAAAAGGTGGTGCTAGCTTTATAGATAAGATAAAAAATCGTGAGGATGTTAGACTGCTGGAAGTAAATTTCAGAAATAGGGATACTCTATTAAGTGAATTAATAAAGACAACCGCAGACTTGGCAAATCAACCACACGAAAATTAAGCCTCTTAGAGAGAATTGTGGTGAAAACTGACAAAGATGTTACAAATCTAAATCAACTACATCAGGAGAAAACCCATGAAAATCAACAAAAATAGTGAGATTAAGGAAGTAGAAGTTGAAGAAGGTACTAGGGGTATGAGAAAGAAAGTTCTCATTGGCCCTGATGATGGCTCAAAAAATATTATAATGAGGTATTTTACCATCTTGCCTGGAGGATATACACCGAAACACAGCCACAATCATGAACACCTTGTGAAAATCGAAAGTGGAAAGGGTATTGTGGTTGGCAAAGATGACAACAAGGTTGAGATATCAGAAGGATATAGTGTCTTTGTGGAGGCGAATGAGATACATCAATTTCAAAATCCATTTGAGGAAAACTTTGAATTTATCTGCATAATTCCGAATTTCGATACAAGATAAAAGTATATATTTCAGTTTTGGGGAGAGGCGAAAATGGCAAAAGCGAAAAAAAAACGACCCTATGGTTTATGGGAAACTGATATTACTCCGGAAAAAGTATTCTCTGATATAGTAATTCTCTCAGAAACTAGAGCAGTTGGCAATATGACTTACTGGTTAGAGCTAAGGCCCTGGGAAGAGGGCCGTATAGTTCTCGTTAGAAGAGATCAAGATGGAGTCCAGAAAGATATAACGCCAGAGGGATTTAATGTTAGAACTCGCGTCCACGAGTATGGTGGAGGCGCTTTTGCTATCTATAAGGATTTTCTATATTTTGTAAACTTCAAAGATCAAAGAATTTACTGCCAAAAAATGACTACTGACAAGGTTCCTATCCCATTAACACCTGAAAAGAATAAAGACGGCTCATTAGGAAAGTATGCTGCCCTCCAGGTTTCTCCAGATGGTAAGACATTGGTTTTTGTTTACGAAAAAGAGTATGAAGAAAAAGAAAACGAAAACTTTATTGCCTCGCTTCCACTTGATATAGAGGGGGTTCGGGAACCAATTATATTAGCCTGGGGAAATGATTTTTACGCTGATCCAAAAATTTCACCAGGTGGAAAATACATTTCCTGGCTGACATGGAATCACCCAAAAATGCCCTGGGATAGCACCCAATTAGTTCTAGCTTCTTTTGATGGAAGAAAAGTAGTACCTGGTTCAGAAAAAATAATTGCCGGTGGGAGGAATACCTCAATTTGCCAGACTAAATTTGACGCCCAGGATAAATTATATTTTGTAATGGATGAAGCTGTCGATGACGCTGCAAATGCTAAAAATTGGTGGAATCTTTACCGCTACAGTGAAGGCAAAATCGAACCCATCACCGCAAAAAAAGTAGAATTTGGAGAGCCTTTATGGACATTTGGAAACTCTAAATATGACTTTACGGCTGAGGGAAAAATCATATGCAGCTTCTTAGAAAAGGGAAAAGAGCGGCTTGCAAAATTAGACCCTGTTTCAGGCGAGACAAAAGTGCTTGATATTCCTCTAGAAGGTTTTAATTTCTTAGATATCGAAGAGAGTGGTGATCTTGTTTTTGTTGGGTCAAGCCCAGACCGAATAACCTCTGTTATTAGATTAAATCTTAACTCATTAAAGATGAGTGCTCTCAAGGAAAGTTCATCTATAGAGGTAAATAAAGATGACCTTTCTATTCCTCGGGCAATTGAATACCCCACCTCAGATGGTGCATCTAGTCATGCTTATTTTTACTTTCCCCATAATAGTAAATTTGAAGGGCCGGATAAAGAGAAACCTCCCCTTATAGTAATAGCTCATGAGGGGCCAACCAGCCGAATAAGTACGGCCATGTCTTTGGTCAGGCAATTTTGGACATCGCAAGGTTATGCTCTATTAGACGTCAATTACCGCGGCAGCACAGGATATGGGAGAAAATACAGAGATGCCCTCCTGGGAAAATGGGGCCTTGTTGATGCTGGTGATATTGCAGACGGGGTTCGCTACTTAATTACCCAGGGCATGATAAATCCAAACCAAATAGTTATAAGGGGTGGAAGTGCAGGAGGTTATGCTGTACAACGGGTCCTAACAGAATTTCCCGATATTTTCAAATGTGGTGCCAGTTATTATGGTATCGG
>JAUVZS010000006.1:0-14751 GCA_030602435.1 Clostridia bacterium | reverse complement strand
GAGCAGACCTTCCAAGAGATATATTAACCAATAATTTTATAGAAGTAGACCCCCATATTTTTGCTGCTTTCTTTAAAAAAGACGAGGAATATAACACCCTTTTAATCGAATATTTTAGAGATATAGAGCATCATCAGAATTGGAGAGACACAATTATAAAAGAGGGTAAACTCCCTCCAAGAAAAGATAGGTATCCTTCTGATATTATGTATTTCTCAAACAAGTCATATGTTAAATATAATCCTGCTCAAATGGCACTACTGTTGGAACAAGATGTTGATAAACATAAAGGATTAATTAATGATTATGCAATAGGTGGTGGTATTGCTGCATTATTTTATATTGAGCCTTTTCTTACCTATGACTTAGATGTGTTTATTATTTCAGTAGAAAGGACGGATGAAAAAAATCTAATTGTGCTTTCCCCTATATTTGATTATCTTAAATCCAAAGGATATTCTTGGAAGGGTGAACATATTATTATAGAGGGAGTGCCGGTTAAATTTATTCCTGCAGATGAACTTGAAAAAGAATCAGTGGAAAATGCCAAAGTGATAGAATATGAAGGGATAAAAGCCAAAGTAATTACACCTGAATATCTAACAGTGATACTTTTAAGAGCAGGAAGGAAAAAGGATATAGAAAAGATTGAAAAACTCCTTGAGCAGACAGATGTCGACCGAACAAAGCTTGAGGAGATTTTAAATAAATTTGGCTTGAAAGAGAAATTTAAGTTTTTAAAGGAGTTTTAATCTATGGAAGAAAAAGATATTGAAGAAACAAAAATTGTCATAGGCGAAAATAAAATAATTACAAGGAAAAAGCTGTTTGAAGATAAAGCAAATTTTCATAAAGAACAAGCCCGTCTCTCTTTTGAAGAAAAAATAAGGATACTTGTTAAGTTACAAGAAATAGCAAGTCGGATAAAAGGAAGTGATAGAATAATCTGGAAGACCTAATGCGATGATGATTGAAAAATACCTCATCTTAAACAAATACCTCCTCTCCCTTTTTGGAGTGAATGATTTCAGGGATTTGCAGGAGGATTGATTGAAGAATATAACTTAAATTTTCTGAGCATGAAAAGAGATAAGGATGTTTAAACCAAGATTTAGATATACAAATAAGATAGTACGATTACTTACCAGAATATCTGCATCAAGGGAGGTAATTCTGAATTCTCCTTTAATTCCGAAATGGGAAGTTGCCTTGAGGCAAGAAGCGATAATTCACAGTGCTCATTCATCTATGAGTATCGAGGGAAACAGGTTATCCTTGGAACAGGTAAATAATTTAGCGCAAGGAAAAGAAATAATGGCTGTCCGCAAAGATAAGCAAGAAGTTCTGAATTACTTGAATGTTCTGGAAAATATCGGGAAACTGCTAAGAAGTGATTCCATGCATGAGAAGGATATTTTAAATATTCATCGCATGGTAACAAAAGACACTTTAGATAATCCAGGTGATTGCGGAGTTTATCGTAATCGCTATGTTGTAGTTGGCAATAGATTTACCGGGGAGGTCTTTTTTAGGCCACCGAAAAATGAGGATGTACCAAAATTAATAAGAGATTTGGTTAAATGGATAAACTCGAAGGAAGAAAAAGAACTTGATCCAGTCATTGAAGCAGGAATAGTTCATTATGAATTTGTTAGAATTCATCCTTTTATTGATGGAAACGGTAGAACTGCAAGGGTTCTGGCTACTTTAGTTCTTTATTTACAGGGTTTTGATGCCAAACAGTTTTTCTGTCTCGATGATTATTATGATTCTGATAGGCAGGCATATTACAGAGCATTACAAAGCGTTAATCAAAAAACATTGGATTTAACTAAGTGGTTAGAATATTTTGTTGAGGGGGTAAATGTAAGTATTGAGACAGTTAAAGGGAGGGTGATAAAACTTAGCAGTGAAAGATTGAGAAAAACGAAAAGAGGGCAAATTGCTTTAACGGAAAGACAAATGCAGATAGTGGAACATATTAATTTGAATGGTAAAATAACAAATAAAGATATAAGAGGTATGTTTAAATTTTCAGATCGTGCAGCATTAAAAGAAATTAGAAAATTGGTGAATTTAAAAGTAATCAAGTCAGAAGGCAAAGGAAGAAGTTTATATTATGTTCTGGTATAATCTTCTGCACAGGGTTCGGGATTAGGTTCGGGATTAGGTTCGGGATTAAATGCGTTTGCAAAGGCAGAGGCGCACATTATGTCATGGTTTAAATGTGGTTGTCATTTAGGTTGTCAATTTGGTTGTCGTTTATTTAGAAAATGTTTATCGGATGTTAAGGTTAAATGTCTTCGGGGTCATTTGAACGAATTGGTAAAGCTGGATTTTCAAACCCATAGGACCTGCGAAAGGTAGGTATTATGTGTTGGCTTAGCCTATTGCCGAGAAAAGAGGAGCTTCTCTACCTGGAAATACTGGACGAGTTAGTTAATGCTCAGCACCTTACTTTGTTCCATTTTTGCTCCCGACATCTACATTTTTAAATAAAATAATAGATATCTTAACTCTTTGAGAAACTATTCAGGTTGGTCACTTGTTATCAACATTGTCCAATCTGGGGAGCCGATATCCTGGTTACTGCTGGCAATGGCTGCTTTTTTAGCTGGCATACCTGAACTCCATCCCTAAGTTAGGTGGTACATCTTCAAAGAATTTGAAAAGGAGAAGTTTGAAATATTTTAATTGTTTTCCATTGTAGGGAAACCGGGGCGGGCTGATTTTAGGGAGATATTGCAAAGGATAAGAGAAAGAAATTTAAGAGTTTAAACAGTAGATATGAAAGTAGAAGTTAAACGCAGTAAGAGACGAAAGAGGACAATAAGTGCCAGGCTTGATGGTGATGTAATGCATGTTTCTGCACCGTATAACATACCTGAAAAAGAACTGAAGAAAGTCATAAAAAATTTCAAGAAAAGGTTTGTCAGACGAAATATCAAGAAGAAGCTTAATGAAGAACAAAATCTAAGTGAAGTGTTTGGCAGGTTAAACAAAAAATATTTTGATGGAAAGATTAAAATTAAATCAATTGAATATGTCACAGTTCAGCGGAGTAAATATGGCTGTTGTAATTATAAAAAGAAAACAATACGCCTATCTCATTATATTGCCCAGATGCCAGACTGGGTAAGGGATTATGTTATTATCCATGAGATGGCTCATATTCTGGAGCCGAATCACAGTAAAGCTTTCTGGGATATTGTCTATCACTATAAGTTGGCAGAGAGAGCACGGGGGTTTCTTATTGCTAAAAAAATGGAAGACAATCAAGAATTAGATATTGAATAAATGATCCTGAACATAAAGAATATGAAGAAATGATGGAGTAGCTTGGAGGAAAGTATGATCATATCTGCTGGCAATGGCTTCTTTTTTAGCTGGCGTACCTGAACTCCATCCCTGAGTTAGGTGGTACATCTTCAAAGAATTTGAAAAGGAGAAGTTAAAATGTTTCAAAAAACATTAAGAGAAGTATTGCTGGCTTTAATGATGATGTTATTTTTAACATCGGGCATAGTTATAGGTGCGGGACAAGAGCCTGCTCTCACCCCCAAGGCCGCAAAGGACGAAATCCTGCTGGCAACCAGCCAGGGAGTGAGCATAATAGGAAAAGATGGCTGGTCAGTGCTGGATGAGTCCAAAGGCCTTCCCCACAACCGGGTAAATGCCATAGCCGTGGATAAAGAAGGGCGCATCTGGGTGGCCCACGGTAGTGGATTAAGCGTTCTGGATCAAGACCAATGGGACCACTACCTACGATTCGAAATGTTCAAAGCTCTTGGCTTCAGCATAAACGACATCGATGCTCTCGCCTGCGATGCCCAGGGGCGAACCTGGGCGGGGCACTCTCAAGGCCTGTATGTCATAGAGAATGGAGAGTGGAAGACCTATGAGGGAAGTGTTTTTGGACCAAAAAAATATGTGGGTGTCAAGGATATAGCTATTGATGCTGAGGAACGGGTCTGGATAGCTCACAATTATGGGATAAGCGTATTCGATGGCAATGATTGGACTCTTTATGATGAGGAGACATCGGACCTGCCTTCGAGATTTACCGAGGCTATTGCTATTGACCATGAAGGCAAGGTCTGGGTGGCCCACAACTATGGGGTGAGTGTATTTGATGGTAACAATTGGACGAACTATGGTAGCGGGAGCAAGAGTGATGTGGAGGTAAAAGCATTACGTCAGGCCAAAGATATAGCCATAGATAACCAGAACCGTATATGGGTAGTCACTTCTGCCAGAGGGGTAAGTGTGTTTGACAGAAGCGAGTGGAAGACTTATACCCGCACCAACTCTGGTCTCATTGGCGGCCGTGGAGAGGTCATTGCCTGCGATGCCCAGGGCCGAGTATGGGTAGGCACTGACTGGGAACTGGCCGTTTTTGATGACAACCAATGGCTGACTTATACCCAGGCTACCTCGGATTTAGCAGCCAATGGGATTCAGGCTATTACCTTTATTGGAGGTGGACCCTCATCTTTTCCCCTCCCCTATGAAGCTCAGCCAGGCTCTGTTTCTGGCAAGCTAATCTCTCAGGAGGTGCCGGTGGTTGGAGCAGAGATAAACATTTGTTGGAGTGTCTCCTGGCCCTTATTCTTCGGCCCCACACCTTGTAAAGGCGAGGTGTATAAGGCCGTCACTGACAGTGAGGGTCAATTCTCCATTGTAAACATACCTCCAGGTGCCTATAAACTGGCCATACGCATTATGGAGGAAGAAAAGGCAAACTGGCATGCTGGTGGTGGCATTGGAGGTGTACCAAGTACGGTGCATATTATATCGGGAGAGGAGACTTGCCTGGATAAGCTGAGCATCGAAAAATAGCCATTCACTTCAAGAAAATATGAAATTAAAGAATAAACAAAAATTAACCAGGCTTTCTTTGCGCATCAGGGGAATAGTGCAAGGGGTAGGCTTTCGCCCCTTTATTTATGGGCTTGCCAAAAGATATTTTTTAACTGGCTTTGTCCTTAATGATACCTCAGGAGTAAAGATAGAGGTTGAGGGTGAAGTTAAGAAAACAAAAGATTTCCTGGACAAGATAAAGCTAGAAGCGCCTCCCCTGGCCATAATTGAAGAAATAAACTGTGAGGAACTCCTTCCTAAAGGCTACTCCGCATTCGAGATTAAAAGAAGTAAAAAAGAAAAAGAGAAGTTTATCCCTCTTTCAGCGGATATCTCCATCTGCGCTGACTGCCTGAGAGAGCTTTTTGACAAGGATGACAAACGCTATCACTATCCTTTTATTAACTGTACCAATTGTGGGCCGCGCTTTACCATTATTGAAGATATCCCTTATGACCGGGCTCATACTACAATGAAGGAATTTAAGATGTGCCCGAAGTGCCAGTCTGAATATGAGGATCCCTCTGACCGAAGATTTCATGCCCAGCCGAATGCCTGTCCTGTCTGCGGCCCCAGAGTTAGCCTATTTGACAACAAGAGAAGGAAAATCCAAACTGATGAACCTATAAAAAAAGCAGCTTATCTGCTTAAAAAAGGATTCATCGTTGCCGTTAAAGGCCTGGGAGGATTTCATCTTGCCTGTGATGCGGCCAACAAAAAAGCAGTAACCACCTTAAGAAAAAGAAAATATCGCGAAGATAAGCCTTTTGCCCTAATGGCTATGGACATTAAAGAAATTAGAGAATTCTGCCAGGTAAGTGATAGCGAAGAGAAACTTCTTTTATCTCCTCGAAGACCCATACTTCTTTTAAGAAAGAGAAAAGAGTGCTCCCTGCCTGATGAGCTTGCTCCTCAAAATAAATACTTAGGAATGTTCCTTCCCTATACTCCCCTCCATTATCTTTTATTAAATGAGACTGAACTCACTCTGGTTATGACCAGTGGTAATGTAAGTGATGAGCCTATTGTTTACAAAAACAAAGAGGCATTTAAAAGGCTAGAAAAAATAGCTGATTATTTTCTCGTTAACGATAGAAAAATCCAGATAAGAACCGATGACTCTGTTGCCAGAGTCTTTAAAGAAAAGGAGATGCTCATTCGGCGCTCCAGAGGGTATGCTCCTCAACCTATCAGGGTGAGAACTTTCTTTGATGAACCTATCCTGGCTGTGGGGGGAGAACTAAAGAATACCTTTTGTCTGGCTAGAGAAAATTATGCCTTTCTCAGCCATCATATTGGAGACCTGGAAAATCTATCTGCCCTCATCTCCTTTGAGGAAGGAATAGAACACTACTCAAAAATATTCCATATATCGCCTAAAATAGTTGCCTCTGATCTACACCCAGATTATCTTTCCACCCAGTTCGCCCGGAAATATTGCCGCAGCTCCTCTTTTTCTCCAGAGCTTGTCTTTGTTCAGCATCATCATGCTCACATTGCCAGTTGCCTGGTAGATAATAATCAAGAAAGGAAAGTAATTGGAGTAGCCTTTGACGGAGCTGGCCTGGGAGATGATGGAGCAATATGGGGAGGAGAGTTTCTGGTAGCTGATTTAGCTAACTTTGTGCGGGTAGCCTCTTTAAAATATCTACCCCTGCCCGGCGGTGAGAAAGCAATCAAAGAACCCTGGAGAATGGCTATCTCTTACTTGAATGAAGTTTACGGAGATGACTTCCAGAACCTGGACATTCCCTTTCTTAAATCCATAGACATAGACAAATTGGACATTTTGTTAAAAATTATAAAAAGAAGGATAAACTGCCCCCTTACCTCCTCGGTGGGCAGGTTATTTGATGCTGCCAGTGCCTTGACAGGAGTGAGAAGTAAGATAAATTATGAAGCTCAGGCTGCCAGGGAACTAGAGATGCTGGCCAGTGAAGAAGAGGAGGGCAGTTACCCATTTTCCATCACCGAGGAAAATACTAAGGAAAATGGACTTTTTATCATTGACACGGGGCCTATTATCGAATCTATCGTTAATGACCTATTGGAGAAAGAGGAACGAGAAAAGATTGCCGCTCGGTTCCATAACACTATTGCTGAGGTCATTGGACAAACCTGCTCTAGACTTAGAGACAGGTTCAACTTAAACGAAGTCGCTTTAAGTGGAGGGGTCTTCCAGAATATATTCCTTCTGAAAAGGACTCTCCGACGGCTGAATTCAGATGGTTTCTATGTATATACACACCATAGAGTTCCCTCTAATGATGGAGGCATCTCTCTAGGTCAGGCTGTAGTTGCTCATTATAAAATTAGTCGTTAGTGAATAGAATGTTTCCTAAGCCACAAAGTAATCTCAGATTCATGCATTTTCCCGGAGGCAACATTTTCTGTCATCTCAACTTCTTCGGTGGTGGTAGAAGTTAAATCATAGCCATTGATGAGCAACATAAGATGCATAGCAGCAAAACCTGTCCGCTTATTACCGTCTAAGAAAGGATGGTTCTGGATAAGAGAATACCCTAAGACAGCACATTTTTCAAAAAGGGTTGGGTAAGCCTCTTGGCTAAAAGCACTAGCCTGTGGACGAAACACAGCAGATTCAAGGAGTCCTCGGTCACGAACACCCTGGCTTCCTCCATAACACTTGATAAGCTCTGTATGAGCTGCCAGCACCTGTTCTAGGCTAAGATACTGAATTGCCTCAGTCGGCGAGTTCCCGGTATGTGACATTATGAGTCCTTAGACTATAATCGAGTAGCTCCATAAATCTTTCATCAACCGCACCTTGCTCATACATATGGTTCATTCGGTCATAGCGCTCTTTGAGTAAGAAAATAGCCTTCTCAGTCAGAATACGAATAGGTATATGGGTCTTCTTATGAAGCTCATTAAGGATTTGCTTTATCTTGGGATCAATTCTGGTTGAGAGTTGAACAGTCATTTTATATCCCTCCTTCAACCAAAGTATAATATAAAATAAAAGAAAATGCAAGTATTTCCTAGTATTTTCTTTAACGTATACAGGAGTAAGGCATCCCCACCAACACAAGCTCTCAACTTGACTCATAGTAACTAAAGCACTAGAATTAAGACAAAGGAAAAAACGATGACTATCTTGAGGTTTAGGAATTTCAGATTCTGGAGGAAGGTCTATTCCTTCGTAATCAGGTTAAATTTTTGGAAAATACCAGTGACATACGTCACCAAAGAATTACCAAATCCAGGATTAAAAGGAAAGAACTAAATGTGTCTGGCTATACCCGTAAAAATAACTTCAATTAAGGATAAAATGGGGATAGGAGAGATAGGGGGAGTGAAAAGAAAGGTCGGTCTTTTCCTTATGGATAAGGTAGAGGTAGGGGACTACGTTCTCATGCACGCTGGCTTTGCCATCTCTAAAATAAATAAGAAAGAGGCTGAGGAGCTGCTGGAAATTTTAGCTTCTATGGCTCCTTAACTCGTTGCTCGTTGTTCGTATCTCGTATCTCGCACCCCTCACCTTGATCCTCTCCCCCAAGGGGAGAGGAAACTCGAATTTAGACCTAACGCCGACTATATTGTTTGGTAAATCAAACCGCTACTTTTTCGGATCACGGAATAATTAAAACACTCAAAAATAGAGTTTCCTAGGGTCTCAAGAAATGAAGTATCTCAATGAATTTCGTAACAAAGAAATAGTGGATAAGCTAGCCAGGCGAATCAATGACCTCATGGCTGACATTGACAGGGATATCACCTTGATGGAAGTCTGTGGTACCCATACTATGGTTATCTTCAGATATGGAATCAAGGATCTCCTTCCCCCTCGGCTTCATCTTCTATCCGGCCCCGGGTGCCCAGTCTGTGTAACTGCTAATGAGTATCTAGATAAAGCTATTGCCTATGCCCGTGAGGATGGAGTAATTATAGCCACCTTTGGAGATATGGTTAAGGTCCCGGGTTCGAAGTCAAACCTGGCTAAAGAGAAATCAGAGGGTGCCCAGATAAGGGTAGTTTATTCAAGCCTGGAGGCACTGAAAATAGCTCGGGATAATCCCAGAAGTAAGATTATCTTTCTAGGAATCGGATTTGAAACTACCGCTCCCACCGTGGCCTCTTCTATCCTTATTGCCTCCCAGGAGAAGCTCTCCAACTATTTTGTCTTGAGTAGCCATAAAATAATACCACCGGCTATGCGGGCTTTGGTTGAAGACGGCCAGATAAAGATAGATGGTTTCATCTGCCCGGGACATGTAAGTGCTATTACAGGAAGCAAAATATATGAGTTCATATCCCGTGATTACGGTATTCCTTGTGTAGTAGCGGGATTTGAGCCCATTGATGTCTTGCAAAGTATCTCTCTAATTCTTTCCCAGATTAAATCTGGCCAGGCTAAGGTGGAAAACGAATACAAACGGGCCGTAACCAGGGAAGGAAACCTGAAAGCACAGTCATTGATGGAAGAGGTATTTGACCTGGATACTTCCAATTGGCGAGGAATAGGAGAAATTGAGCAAAGTGGACTTAAAATCAGAGAAAAATATAGAGATTTTGATGTAGAAAAAAGATTCCCCATAACCATTGAAAAACCTCACGAGAATCCAGAGTGTATCTGCGGAGCTATCCTTAAAGGCTTAAAAACTCCCCTGGATTGTTCTCTCTTTAAAAAAGTGTGCCATCCCACTCACCCGGTAGGGGCTTGCATGGTTTCAGCTGAAGGAACCTGCGCCGCTTATTACAAGTATGAGAAAGGATAAAATGAAAGAAAAAAAGATTCTCTTGGCTCACGGCAGCGGGGGCAAATTATCCCATGATCTTATAAGAAAAGTCTTCTTGGCGCACTTCGATAACAAATTCTTGAGAAAATTAACCGATTCCGCTGTGTTTAATCATAAGGGAACCAGATGGGCTTTTACCACTGATTCTTATGTCATCAGACCTCTCTTTTTTCCTGGGGGAGATATCGGAAAATTAGCCGTCAGTGGAACTATAAATGACCTTGCTGTGATGGGAGCAAAACCAATTTTTCTTTCCTGTGCTCTTATTATCGAGGAAGGACTAAGTCTTTCTATTTTAAAAAAAATCATCTCCTCTATGAGGGAAACAGCGGATGATGCCGGAGTTCAAATCATTACCGGAGATACCAAAGTAGTTGAGCATGGAAGCGCCGATGGATTGTTTATCAATACCAGCGGAATCGGCCTTATGCCTGCTGAAAATGAAAACCCCTCTCACAAAATCAAAGTAGAGGATAAGGTTATCATCAATGGTACTATAGGAGATCATTCCATTGCCACTCTTTCCTGGCGGGAAGAATTTGACTTTCATACCCAGGTAAAAAGCGATTGTGCTCCCTTAAATGATTTAATTGGCAAGGTCCTGGACGGGTCCTCTGGAGTAAAGCTAATGCGTGACCCTACCCGAGGTGGAATAGCCACCATATTAAATGAGATGACCAGGGACGAGGAGTTTGGTATTGAACTGTGGGAAGAGAAAATCCCCTTTAAGGAAGAAACTATAGCCATCTCGGAGATGCTCGGCTTTGACCCCCTCTATCTGGCTAACGAGGGGAAAGTCGTCTTTATAGTGGAAGCCGAAGAAGCTCAAAAGATTCTCAAGATACTACAATCACATCCTTTAGGAAAAGAAAGTAAGATTATTGGGAGGGTGGTTAAAGAACCCAAGGGAAAAGTATATCTAAGAACCTCTATTGGCACCAGGCGGGTACTGGATATGCTCTCCGGAGATCAGCTGCCCAGAATATGCTGAAATATATTTTTTTGAGGCTGGGAACTTTTAATATTTACTACAAGCTTAAAGGTGGACAGATCTTTGAGCAGTTTAGGATTATCTTCTTAGCAGAAAAGTTATGGTTTTGGTGGCGTCAGAAAAGGTAATGTCGAAGTGGGTAAAGAAGTCTTTGCGGCCCAGAAGGTTAAATCCTATTCCCAAACGAGGAGAGAAACCTATAGTCGCTCTAAGAGGAATATTTCCAATTCTGATGGGGAGTCTGTGTAAATATACAGGGATAAAACTACCATCTCCAACAGCACTGTAAATAATTTTACCCTTTTCAAAATCTATCCCCAGATTAAGAGCCTCCCTAGAGCTAAGGACGGAAATAGAAGCACCGGAGTCCACATAGGCCTCAATTTTTATCCAGCCTTTAGGACCCTGAATTTCAAATCCAATTATAGGACAAGCAATATCTTTGTAGACTCGATAAGGAAATTTTATAGAAGACTCCCTCATGGCAAGATGTGGGTAAAATCTTCTGGCCTTGGTACAGGCATACTTGTGGGGATGATATTGGGATATTTCTTCCGCGCATTTTCTAAAGCATTCTCGCCCGTGAATATTTCACCATTAGAAACGATTATATGCTGGCCTGAATATTTATCTACAATTTCTTCAAAATGCACTGTAATCCAAGCATCGTTATCAACTATTTTAAATTTTACTTTAGTTGGCCTTTTCTTGGGCATTTTAATTACCTCTACTCAAAAATATACTGTATTTTCTCAAAAAAGTCAAGAGAATTTATATTGTTTATAGTTTATTGCTATAAATATATATAAAATGACACCTTCTTCATTGCAAATTGCACGCAAATTGCGTGCAAAGTTTACCTGCAAAATTTCTTAATAATCCCCTTAAGAAATTATTCTGATTTGTTTTACCAGGCATTCTTTACCTTTCTTAATCTCAAGAGAGAAGGAACTGCATTTAGGGCACTTCATAATAGGAAAATAGGCGTGAAGAGAGTCGTCTCCCAGACCCATATTCAGATCCATATTGCCCTCATAGGAGCAGCTTTTACATCTTATTAAGGAAAGGATTTTCTTTATGTAAATTTTTACTCCTTGGGCAAGTGTGCCTTTGAAAAGTTCTTTTAGCCAAAACCGAATCTGCTCTGAACTAAGAAATGTTAGCTCTCCTATTTCCAGCTTCAGAGATAAAACCCTTCTTGCTTTTTTATCTCTGGCTTCCTTTAATACGGTCTCAGCGATAGCTTGAGAAATGGAAATATCATGCATACTCTTTTATCCTAATTCCCTCAACTATCTCCCCTATCCCCTCGCCTTTGACACAATTTGTCTGCACTACCTTCACTGTTGGGTTAATTTTGTAGATGTCTTCGGTTAATTTTTGAGGAGAAACTCCCATAGCCTTAGTTAAATCAATTTTATTGATGGCTACTAGATCAGCCTCGAGAAAGATATAGGGATGCTTTATCACCATCCAGGGACCTTCTGTAACAGAGATAACAACAATCCTTTTATGGGAACCTAGAGGAAAATCTGCCGGACAAATTAAATTCCCTACGTTCTCTATAAATAAAATATCGAGAGCTTTCAAATCAAACTTCTTTAAAGCCTTCCCAATGAGATTGGCATCTAGATGGCATTCTTTACCCGTATTTACCTGAATAACCTTCACTCCTTCATCCTTAATCCTATCAGCATCTATAGTGGTAGTTAAATCCCCGGCTATTGCTCCTATACGATAATTTTCTTTCAGTTGGGATGCCAGGTTTTTAATAAGGGATGTTTTTCCCGAACCAATCGAACCCATTACATCTACAGCTAATATCTTATATTTATCCAGAAGTCTTTTATTCCTCTGGGCAAGTTCTTCATTTTTCTTTAATAAATCCTCTTCCAATTCAATATCAAAAATTTCCCCTTCCTCTGCTTTAATTGCCTTAATCTGCTCCATGCACCCTCTCCTTTTTAATAGACTTTTAGAATCCTATCGCTCTCCTGAGATTCTTTTGTACCGTCATATGCAGCATCCTTTTCATTATCCCATAATTTCTTTAAGACAGGATCTTGATCTAAATGCATAGTCAAAACTGATAATTCTCTTTTTTCTTGCTGGCGACGCAAACGCTTCCGTACGCTTTCAAGGACATATTCACGAATTGTTTGACCATGAAGAGCAGCGTATACCTTTATCTGTCTATGTTCTTCGGGAAGTATATCAATGCTTAATCTATTTCGTTTCATGTCTCGTTTCGCCATGTTAACCACCTCTGGACACAAATATACCACATTTCATCAAACGTGGCGGATTAGCTAATCTATCAACACAAAACCATAACGATTTTGAATATCATTTTTATTTTGAAGGACTTGGCATGGTAGTCCTAAATTTCGAGCTGTTCTGTATACGTCTATACCGAATATTTGATCACAAGGTCTTACTTTATCTGGAAATAGACAGGGCTCTCCATTTTCAATAACCTCTTTCGAGATACGAGCAACGAGACACGAACCATAATTACCTCAGTAATACCCCGAGGGGCATGCCTGTTAATAGAAGGCTTAATCTTAAAACCAGCGTAAAGATGAAGCTGAAAATCCCGCTGATAAAAAGAATGATTAGTATCATAAAACCGAAAGGCTCTATTTTGCTCAGTTTATAAGCATACTCTTCGGGCAGGAGGCCGGTCAAGATTCTGGAGCCATCCAGGGGTGGGATAGGAATAAGGTTAAAGAAGCCTAATATCAGGTTGATGGTTATCCCATAGAAAAGAATCACTGCTCCCAGAGAAGCAGAAATGGCCAGAAGACGAAAGACCAAAGCAAGAAAAAGAGCCACGGCAAAATTAGTAGCCGGCCCAGCTAATCCTACCCACATCATATCCCGTTTGGGGTCATTAAAATTATAGGGATTAATGGGCACTGGCTTAGCCCAGCCAAATATAAAACCACTACCTGTTACCAAGCTCATAAGAATCATAATACCAGGTATAAGAATAGAACCAATAGGGTCCAGATGAGGAATAGGGTTAAGAGTAATCCTTCCCGCCTGCCTGGCTGTGGGATCACCGCAGCGCTCAGCAGCCAGCCCATGAGCACACTCGTGTAAAATGACAGAAAAAATTAGAATTATAAATAACATAAGCAGTGTCATTGTTTTTCCTCCTGAATTTTACCAGCGTCCTACTCAACTTCCTGGGGAAAGTGATTTCTGATATATTTTATTTCTCCCTTCTTTGTCCCTACTCTACCATCTAATCTAGCCTTTTTAACCTCCTCTAGAATCTGGGTAAATTTTGGAGAGGGTTTATATCCCATACGTTTTAGGTCATTTCCATCTACCTGAATTTTTGTTCCCTTCAACTTTGACAAATAATGAAATATACGCTTTTCTACCCTTTTCTCTCTCGTTTTGACTATGGCAAACAAAAGAACTTCTTGAGAAAGGGGCCAGAGAAGATAATAGATAAAACTAGGGTTAAGAGGTTGGGGCGTCTTCAACTTCTCTACAATCCCTCCCGCCTCACGCCTACCTTTAAGGATAGAATCCCTTTCTTCTTTATTAAATCTATATCTTCGGCAAAATTCTTCTACTTCAGACTCAATTAAATCTTCTAATAATAGAAGGAGTCGAATTAGCCACCTTTTTATCTTTTCCTCAAAAAAAATCTCAAAGCGAGCGAAGATATCCACCAGATAATCCAGCTTTTCCTTTTTTTCCTCATCTAACTCCATTTTGGGATGGATAGTCTTAAGGACGCCCAGCTCTTGCATTCTCTGAATAGCTTTTCCAGGTTTATCCTCTTCAAGAATCTGGATTAATTCTTCCCGGATCCTTTCCCCGCTCAATCTTTGAAGGAGGCGATTTTCAAGAGCATCCTCGAGCAGCTTCCGAGTCTTATCTTCCATGGTAAATCCATACCTCTGCTCAAATCTTATGGCTCGAAAGATCCTCGTAGGATCCTCAATAAAACTCTGAGGATGTAAAACTCCCACCTTCTTCTCTTTAATATCAGCTTGCCCCCCAAAGAAATCTATTAAATTACCAAAATTGGCCGGGTTAAGATCAATGGCCATAGTGTTTACAGTAAAGTCTCGTCGGGAAATATCTTCACGCAAAGAAGCTGGTTCGACCTTGGGTAGG
>JAUVZS010000228.1:0-3303 GCA_030602435.1 Clostridia bacterium | reverse complement strand
GTCAAAAATAAGATTCTAAGGGATGAATCTCTACTTGATTTAATCGAGAAAATATCTTTGGTGATCATAAAAGCCTATCAAAATAAGAAGAAAGTTATTCTGTTTGGTAATGGTGGAAGTGCGGCGGACGCACAACATATTGATGGCGAACTGGTAAATAAACTTAGTTTTGAGCGAAAAGCCTTGCCGGCTATTGCTCTTACTACTGATACGTCCGTTTTGACCTCTATTGCTAATGATTATGATTATTCTAAAGTCTTCGCTCGACAGGTAGAGGCGCTGGCAGAAGATGGAGATGTAGTTATCGGTATTAGTACCAGTGGTAATTCTGCCAGTGTGCTAGAAGGGATAAGAGCAGCCAGGAAGAAAGCTTATACAGTTGGTTTTACGGGAAGGGGAGAGAATAGGCTTTCTAATATAGTGGATATAGCTCTGAGGGTTCCTTCAGAGGATACACCGAGAATTCAAGAAGTTCATATCGCTATTCTTCATATTATTTGTTGTCTGATAGAGAAAAAACTTTTTGGCAGTAGAAGCGAAGGGCAGATATGAAAAAAATTTTAATATTATCCTCGCGCATTCCCTATCCGTTAGTTGGAGGAGATAGAATTCGGATTTACAACACTGCTAAAACTCTTTCAAGGAATTATGAAATAGACTTGCTCTGTTTAAATGAGGGAAGAGTTGAAAGTGATTATTTGGAGATATTAAAAGAGGTATTTAATGAAGTTATCTGTTTTTCATATCATCCGCTCAAGTTTAAATGGAATGCTTTTAAAGGGCTTTTTTTGAAGAAGCCTCTGCAGGTTAGTTATTACTATTTTAAAGAGATACAAAGATGGATAAACGAGAAATATAGAGATTATGACTTAATATTCTGTAATCATATCAGGACAGTAGAGTATATAAAGAATATAGTTTGCGCTAAAATAGTTGATTTACACGATGCTATTTCGATGAACTACGCTAGGGCAAGGTTAAATGCTAAAGGATGGTGGAAAGTTGTTTATCTTGTAGAGAACAGAAAGTTATTACCTTATGAGATAAAAACCACAAATGAATTTGATAAATCATTTATAGTCTCAGATATAGACCGGGATTATTTGGTGAGGAATGGAGCTGATAGAGAAAAAATAATCACCGTCCCTGTGGCAGTTAGGGAAGAAGTTGTTAATAGAGTCTTTAAAGCTAAAGAAAAATATGAGCTCGTTTTTTTGGGTAAAATGGACTACCCTCCTAACGAAGATACAGTTATTTATTTCGTAAAGAGTATGTTTCCAATATTAAAAAAAGAAAAGCAGAGTTTGAAATTTATTATAGTGGGAGCAAAGCCAACCAAGAGAGTGTTGAAGCTCAGAAAAATTGATGGGGTTGAAGTTACAGGATTTGTGGAGGACCCTTATGAGTATGTTGAAGCATCAGAGGTATTCGTTGCACCGATGAGATTTGGTGCCGGTGTTCAGAATAAGATACTCGAGGCTATGGCTCTGGGGAAGCCTGTAGTCACCACTAGTTTAGGTGCTGAGGGAATTAAGGGTAGGGAAGGTGAACATTTTTTGGTTGCCGATAAGCCAGAAGAGATGGTAGAGAAGATAATGAACTTGTTAGAGAATAAGAATAGACGAGGATTTATTGGTAGGAGGGCGAGAGCTTTGATAGAAGAAAAATACACGTGGAAGATGATTGGTGAGCAACTTTTAAAGGAAATTGGAGAAACCCTGAAAGATTAAGCTAGCTTTTGTTTTTTTGACTTTGCTTTTTAAAAGTAGCATATTATAAATGAGACACTTTATGTCTGTTAAGAATCACATTTATTAATCATTCTTAATAGGAGTTACCATGGGGAAGGATAGGGAGAAGCAAAATATAAAACCTATGTCTATACTGGTTTCTATCTTATATGATGCAGTGCTGGTAAATGTTGCTACTATTCTGGCCTTTTTGGTTCGGTTTAGCGGTAGGATTCCGGCGGTCAATTTTGGGGCTTATCTGGAAGTAGCACTTTGGATTACTATTGTCAGGGTTGTCATCTTTTACTTCATTGGACTGTATGAGAAAGATGAGGAAGGAGATGCTTTTGACATATTCTATTCTGTTTTTCTTGCCGTAAGCATAGGCTCTGTAATCATAATTGCTTTAAGTTTTTATCTTCGCACCCTTCCTTTTCCTCGAACAGTTTTCGTTATTTCCTGGACTTTCAACATCCTATTAATCTCTGTCTGGCATTCCTATTTATTTTATATAAGACAGAAAAAAGCATCACCTAAGCGTTTCCTGGTTATCGGAGGTTCAGAAAAGGGAGAGAAGGTTATTGAGGAAATTAAACGCCGGCCTCATCCTAAAGGAGAAGTCGTTGGTTGGCTGAAAGATGAAGGTGGATTGGTTAATTTGAGAAAGATAGTGTCGGGGAAGGGAGCAACTGATGTTATTATTGTTGGTTCAGGTCTGCCCCGGGAAAAGCTTCTGG
Organism: Clostridia bacterium; assembly: GCA_030602435.1. GTDB lineage: Bacteria > Aerophobota > Aerophobia > Aerophobales > AE-B3A > JAUWRC01. The sequence goes on along the minus strand of JAUVZS010000228.1, from coordinate 836 downwards.
ATATTATTTTCCATTTCGAAGCAGAAGGACTCAATATCTGGGTAGTGCCTGGATTGTATGAAATTATGATGGGGAAAGTAGAAATAAGCCATCTGGGGGATGTTCCTCTGATAAGACTAGAAAGTGAGCCTTTCACAAGAAAAGATATGTCCATGAAGCGAGGAATAGATATGGTTTTCTCTATTTTGGTTCTTCTTTTGTTTACCCCTCTAATGTTTTTAATTTCCATCATTATAAAAATAGATTCAAGGGGGCCTGTTTTGTATAAACAGAAAAGAACAGGATGTAGAGGGAAGGTTTATAATATCTATAAATTTCGTTCTATGTATAAAGGGGCAGAACTCGAAACTGGTCCTATATTAGCTAGAAGGAATGATGAACGGATTACCCGGGTAGGGTATTTTCTTCGAAGGCTGCACTTAGATGAAATACCCCAATTTTTCAATATATTAAAAGGTGAAATGAGCCTGGTAGGGCCTAGACCAGAAAGGCCAGTTTTCGTGGAGGAGTTTAAGCGTAATATCCCAGGTTATTACCGAAGGTATGTCGTAAGACCGGGAATTACCGGTCTGGCTCAACTATACGGTGGATATGAAACATCGGCCGAAAATAAACTAAAGTATGATTTATCTTATATCAATAACTGGTCACTTGGGATGGATTTAAACATATTTTTTATGAGTACAGAAATAATACTGAGAGGGAGAATGTGAGGGTTTGTTATGTATGATATTCTAGTGGTAGGGGCAGGGCCAATTGGTTCTTATACTGCTTATCAGCTGGCAGACCTGGGATTCGAAGTAGTTCTGATAGAAGAAGATAATGAGATAGGCAAG
>JAUVZS010000213.1:0-3476 GCA_030602435.1 Clostridia bacterium | reverse complement strand
CTCGCAGTCCCTGCCTTAATGCCTCTAGAGCTAAGACATCCTCAGGAGGGATGTTACCGAGGTTCACATTTACACCGAAACGCAGGATTAAATATTGTTGTTGATTCTTGATAGGGGCTTCCCAGATTAAATCATTCACATCTACTCCCCCAGCCAGAATACCATCAATTTCGGATATCTTAACATCGCCCTTCTCATCATATATACCCACTCCCTTTCCAGCCTCTCTGGCTTCTACTATCACCTTAAAGGCCCCGTTCTTTAAGTCCTCTTTCATTTCCTGATGCATTAATGATAAAGCAGGCTTTTCCTCTGGTTTTTTCTTCCCTACCTCAGATATAACCTTAAAGCCTACATCCAAAGCCTCTTTAATTACTTTTTCCCTTGTTTTTAAATCCATCTCTATAGTTCCATCAGAAGCCTCGATGGCGGAAAAACCTAATTGTTTAGCTCTCTTTAAATACTTCTCATAAGTTCTCTGCCACACAGCAACCTCTAAGAATGTCCCACCAGGCATTACATCAATATTAGCTTTCTTCAAAAGGGAAATTTTCTCCTCAATGATTTCCTTCTCATAAAAGGCTGATGTTCCAAAGGTAAACTTCACCACATCAATATAATCAGCCGCCATAGTTATTAAATCCTTAGTAGCATTTAAACCAAGCCCTTTGTCGATAACCATAGTATACCCTGCCCTTCTGGGTTTGTTGCTCCTACCGCCTAATGGCATACTAAAAGTACCTTCCCAAGCTTTCATTCCTTTACCCCTTTCAAACAATTTTTTGTTCCCGCAATTACATTTACGGCTTTTTGCAACCTGCCATACTGAGTAAACTTATTTACAACCTGAAGACGCCTCTTTATAGATAAAGGAGTATCCAGCCCAGCTACAGGGATCTTTTCGTAAAGTAGAATCGTTTCTCCTATTTTACTGGAAATGTTGTCATAAAGACGTTTGCTAATAACTCTTTTATCTTTTATTTCATTTACAATGGATTCTCTTTTCTCCTGTTCAATGTGAGGAAAAACTAAGACAATCTGAGGATTATTTAAGTGATCAGAGGAAACTTGAAATTGGGAAAGATCAGTTACTATCTTTGTGTCCCACTCATCTTTAACCTGAGGAAGGTCTATATTTAACATCTCACGCGCTTTGGGATAATCATATTTCAAATTTCCAACACGAACATTGTCAAGTAACGAACCCTTATAGAACTTTAGCTTGCCAGTGGATTGAAACTTAAAGTGGGTCATTTCCGTGGAGAAAATTTTTAATCCCACTTCTATCCCTTTTAAGAGAAATGCTGTTTTCCCAGAACCTGCTCCTCCACAAATTATGTAGAGCTCTTCTTTTTCCTCGTCGAACAAGCTACAGGCATGAAAGCTAAAAATATCATGGGTATCCTCAAGTACCTTTAAGACAAAACGATAAAACAAACCCTCATTTCCCAGAAGAGAAAAACGAAGATCCTTTGCTCTTTTCTCTAATTCAAGGAGATTGCCTTGAGCTATTATCGTATCAGAACTAATATGGACTCGGGGCTGGCTGTCCTCATCAATCATATAAAAATAAGCATCCACACCTCTTGGGGAAACTCTTAGCTCCCTGACCTTATAAAAATCTGTCTCTATATCCGCAATTACTCCCTTTTTAAATCTCAAAAGTTCTTTTTTATTTGAGACTAATTTGAGATTTGCTTCACAAATCTGGATTACTTTTTTAAACAATTCAATCTTCCTCTATTGTCCCTTCCAATCCCATATTCGTCCTTATAACTTTTAACAGCTCTCGCTTTTATTATATTTTCTCCTTCTTCAGCGAGTTCAACACAGCCCTCTTAACATTTCTAATGTGTTCCCTGGCAAATTGCTCTGCAAGATCAGGTTTATGGCTAACTATCGCCTCCATAATCTTTTTATGCTCTTTCAATGAAGCTTCAACTCTTCCTGAAAGCACCACTGAAGTAGACATCAAAATCCTGGTCTGATTTCGAAGGAGTTGCATTGTCTGGAATAACCTTCCATTTTTACTAATACCTGCCAATAAGTTATGAAATTTCAAATCCAGTGAACTATAATCTTCCAATTCTTTTTTTCTTACGCAGTTCTCAAAAGATTGAATAATTGAGTTTAACTCTTTGATTTGTTCCTCATTTATTTTTCTTGTTGCCTCTCTGGCTGCTAATCCCTCTAATACTTCACGTAGCTCATAAATTTCTTCCATATCCTCGGGCGAAATTCGAGTTACAAAAAAGCCGGAGTAAGGTGTTCCTTCTACAAGACCCTCTTCTTTTAATCTATTCAGCGCTTCTCGCACCGGGGTTTTGCTTACTTCCAATCTTTCCGCTAAATTCCTCTCTACTAATCTTTCTCCAGGCGAGAGCCTTCGCTTTATAATACTCTCCACTAAAAGGTCATATACCTTTTCAGTTTTACTAGAATAGTCTCGCAAGCTAACATTCTCCATTTTAATTTTTCCTCCCTTGGTACATGGTATATGGTATATCATATACCATTATAATAAAAATAAAATAATTGTCAACCGGTTGACGAGAATGAGATAAAGACTACAATGAAAAAAAGACAAGGACAATTTAATTACCACAACTTCAGAGCTTATGCTTTCCGAGCTTATGTAGACTCTAGGGACTTACTGCACCTGGAAAAGATCCTAACTCAAAAAACCCTCCAATATCTTAGGAAATCACATGCTTGATTCAGAACTTATCCAGCGAAAAGTTAATTTAATTAGGGAAGATCTAGTTAAATTAGAGGATTTTAAGGGATTTAGTTTTGATGAACTAGCAAAAGATTGGTTAAAGTGGAATGCCTTAGAACACATCTTTATGAAGATTATTGGTCGGGGTATCGATATAAATGAACACCTGATAGCTGAGCTGGCAGGACCAAGGACAAAAGCTCCTAGAGACCACAGAGAAACCTTCTTAGGGTTGGTTGAGTTAAAGGTTTTGCCTCAAGAATTTGCTCAAGAAATAGCCAAAAGCGCTGGTTTTCGCAATGCTATCGTCCACGAATATAATGAAATAGATAAGAAGATTAAGATTTCAACCTATTCCTTCGGGATCAACTTTCTTCGCCGCCCTATAAAAACTACCAGACCTACTACCAGAGGAAAGATAGAGAGAATGTATAGCGATTTTGCGTTTTCTTTTCTTACCAGACGTATCTCTCTTCCACCTCCTGGGAAAAATTCCCCTTCCTTTTTTTCCAGGTTAATCTCATAATTTGTTTTTTGCAGAGTAGACGAGAGCTCAAGCTTGTATCCTTCAAAGGTGGGTTGTCTGCCGAACATCTCCATCTCCTCTGGATTGAACTCCACAATTTCGTATCCTAATTCAGCACCAGGGATTTGTTTCACATAATAAGGAGTTCTGGCTATTCTCTGGAGAACTTCTTCCCCTTTTGAAAAGAGAAGAGTTACATCTTTGATGGACTTAGTGTGAACCCATCTCCAC
>JAUVZS010000107.1:0-5401 GCA_030602435.1 Clostridia bacterium | reverse complement strand
GTAAGAAACAACTTTGTCACCAAAAGCTATATGGCTGGACTCATGATGGGTGGTTACGATAGGAAGAGAGGTTCTACAGCATATTGTAAGATCATTAATAACACCTTCTATAAAAATTCAATATGTGAAGATGGATATTGGGGTGAAATTCATTTTCAGTATGCTGTACATTACAATGAACTCTATAATAACCTCGTTTGGGCTGGTCCCGTGGGCGGAGTTCACTTCGGTTCTTCTTTTGGCAGAGCAACTGGGAACTCTATTGACTACAACATATACTACACCACTTATTCAGAAACAGTTTGGGTTTGGAACGCTAAGTGGCTATCTAGTTTTGCTGATTGGCAGGCTAAAGGTCATGATGCTAATGGTCAGTTTGTTAATCCTCTGTTAATTGATCCGGAAAATGGTGATTTTCATATCCCATCTAATTCTCCTGCCAAAGATGCAGGAACAAACAGTGCAGACCATGGCGATTATGACCTTGATGGAGAGGCTCGAATTTACAATATAATTGTTGATGCTGGTGCAGACGAATATCATCCATAAAATTCTCAATACGATAGAATAACACAAAAAGCCCTTCCTTGCTTGGAAGGGCTTTTTGTTGTTTTGTTACAAATGAGATTAGGCCTTGTTCATTATTTCAGCCATAAAGACCTCAAGTCAGGAAGGAAGAATTATAAAATCTTTTCTTCTTTTCAACTTAATTTATCCATTTTATCCTTTCACTCAAAGGGCGATGTTTAGACCTCCCTCTTTAGCAATAGGGATTGCCGTCCAGCACCTTTTTTCTACAATAATCCCTGTTTAAACCGAAGCTGATCTTGCTATCCCTCAATAGATGCGGATTACAATTTCTAGTTTGGCACTAGGAACTTTGCTTTCGCTTGTTACATAAGTGTTTCAGCGGTTGAGATCTTCAGATAGTTCAAATATAAATATTCAATCCAACTTTCTCTCGTTAAGACTTATTTCTATAGAATAACTATGTAATTTCAATTTCCAAAATAAAAATGCTTATAAAATCAGGGTTACAGAGATTCAAATGGCTAAAAATGGCGTTTTGCTGTCAAACTTGGGTTAAAACGCTCAAAGGTAGAATTTTCAGAGATTTCCAGGATGTGAGGTTGACGTTTTTTTGTTTTGTCGTATATTTATAATAAAATAGCCATTATTTATAAATTTTGGCTAATATAATTTTTAATTCCGAAGGGATAGGCTGATTCCGAAGGAATAGACGAAATGGACAAAAATGAGATTTTAAAAATACTCAATGACTGGAATTTCTGGAAGCAAAAGCCCGATACTGGTACTAACAGAGAATGTTATCTTTTAAAGCTAAAGAAATTTTTACCTACCAATCAGGTTTTAGTGATAATGGGAGCAAGAAGGAGTGGAAAATCTTTTATTATGAGGCAACTGGCACAAGATTTGATAAATAAAGATATCAATAGAAATCGAATCTTAATAGTTAATTTTGAAGACCCTCGTTTTGTAGAACTGGATACCCAAGTCTTACAGGAAATTTACGAGGCCTATTTAGAGTTTCTATCCCCTGAGGAAAAACCATACATCTTTCTTGACGAAGTTCAGGAAGTCAAAAATTGGGAAAAGTGGGTAAGGATGGTGCAGGAGCTGCAAAAGGCAAAACTCATAATCTCCGGTTCAAATGCAAGACTATTGAGCAGAGAACTTGCTACTCTTCTTACTGGAAGACATCTTGATCTGGTTGTCTTTCCCCTCTCCTTCAGGGAATTTTTAGATTTTAACAACCTTAGTTTGGAAGACGAGCTGGACCTTATTGATAGAAGAGTTAAAATAAAAAGGTTGTTAAGAGAATACATTGAATTCGGTTCTTTTCCAGAAGTGGTTTTATCGAACAGAAAGAAAGAAATTTTATTAAGTTACTTTGAGGATATTTTAAATAGAGATTTGATAATAAGATTCAGAGTAAGAAAATCTGAGAAATTAATAAGTCTGGCCAAATTCTATCTAACAAATATCTCTTCCCTTACCACCTTCAGTTCAGCAGGGAAGTTTTTGGGGATATCCAAAGATACTGTAGAGAAATTTTCCGTTTATTTTGAAAATGCCTATCTTTTGTTTTTTGTAAAGAGATTTTTCTTTAAGATTAGAGAGCAAGAAAAAAGTCCTCGTAAGGTTTATGCAATAGATACAGGTCTGGCAAACACTATAGGTTTCAGATTTACTGAAAATTTAGGTAGACTGGCAGAAAATATTATATTTCTCGCATTAAAAAGAAGACAAGCAAAAAATCCTGATATGGAAATCTATTATTGGAAAGACGAACACCATAGAGAAGTAGATTTTGTAATAAAAGAAGGTCTGAAGGTAAGAGAGCTCGTTCAAGCCTGCTGGCAATTAAAAGAATCGAAGACCAGGAATAGAGAGGTTAGAAGTTTACTCAAGGCCATGAGAGAGTTCAATCTTAAAGAAGGGCTGATTATTACTGAGGATTATGAGGGAAAAGAGGAGGTAAATGGAAAAGCCATTAAGTTTATGCCTTTGTGGAAGTGGTTGTTAAAAAGTGGGTAAAGATAGAGGCACTCAAATCTTTGGGTTCAGCCTCTTCCAATAGACAATAGCATCTTCATTGGTATCTGCGTAATATTTGGAACGCAAAGCTGCCTTCTTAAACCCAAATTTTTCGTAAAACTTTCGAGCAGTCAAATTGGAAGAGCAAACCTCCAGAGTAATTGTGTCTAAATTCTGCTTTTGTATCTCTTCAATAAGGTACTCTAAGAGGCGCCTGCCCAGCCCTTTTCTTCGAAAGGATGGATTTACAGCCAAAGTAACCAGATGAGCTTCGTTTTTTATTTTCCAATACCCTCCATGGGCAACTAAACAATTTTGGTATTCCAGGAGATAATAAAAAGCAAAGTTTTCCTTCTCCAGCTCAACAGAAAATATATTAGAAGACCAGGGGCTAGGAAAGGAGAGCTTTTCTATCTGACTAACTTCTGGAATGTCCTCTTTCCTCATTCGGCGAATTTTTATCTCTTCTTTCAATATATATCCTTTGCGTAAGGGGTAGCGGTTTGCGTACCAAGTAAAGTTCTTTGGGTTCTAGTTGACTGAAGAGTGTCAACCATCGTAATGGCCTGTCAGCGATGTAGTCTAGGGTGCAATGTTGCGGGGTAACCTGTGATATTGAAACCACCTGATAAATCCTACTATAGGTGGGAGAGACGAACAAGCAGACCGTAACGAGAGTGAACCTATGTGTAGCCTCGTTAACTTAATTGAGAAAGACGAGCCTGTACACCGTTGGCGAAGTCAGTAATCTATCTGAAGAGGTGGGCAGAAGCAGGATAGATTTTCTCCGGGCTACTAGGGGCGGTATGCTTGGAAAGAATTCAAAGGGAACTTGGGAGGGCCTATAGAGCGTAAGGCCGTACCTATAAGGTGATGAGCCGAAATGGTAGGGTGTTCTATAGGCAGTCGGAGGAGCTCATAGTAGCGTGGAAGATAGGGACAACACAACCCTATATGAGTGAAGGGGCTCTGCTTTTAACTGATGTTTCGGATGAAGGGAGGGACTGTAGATTGGATGATACCCTAACAAGTACAGACAAGGTTCAGGAACTTCAGAGGAAACTATACCTTAAGGCAAAGTCTGAGGTTAACTTCCGTTTCTATGCTCTGTACGACAAGGTTTACCGAAAGGATTTCCTCGTAAAGGCTTGGGAGAAAGTAAAAGCAAATCATGGTGCTCCAGGCATAGATGGGGAAACCATCGAGGACATTCAGACTGTGTCACAATTAAAGTTCAGTAATCAAAGTGGAGGGAAAAGAGTAAAAAAACACAAATTATTAGTATCTTCTCCCTATTTAGTACCAGTTTTAGGCCCAAAGTGGGGAATATTTTTTAAAAAAGTCCTAAAAAATTGATTACGACACAGTCTGATTGCGAGGAACGAAGTGACGAAGCAATCTCAAAAAGGAAGAATATCTATCCCTTCACCCTTTTCTAGCGATAAACTGCAAGCTATTTTCCTCTCCCCTGTGGGGAGAGGAGTGAGGTGAGGGGGAAATTAACCCACTAATTGATAACATACGCTAAAAGAAAATGTAGCGATTTGATTTATCAAATAATATAGTCGGATAAATCCGACCGCTACAGATAATAGGGTAGCGGCATGATTCATGGCAGATGTAGCGGTTTGATTTATCAAACAATGGACACTAAAATGAAGAAACAAATAAGTGCAATTGTTATTGGGTTATTATTTTTTTGCTTATGCTTGTCCTTCCCTGCTTTTGCTCAAGGGCAGATAACTAAACTTACTATTTTTTCTAACAATCTGGGTTTAGTTGAAGGAATAAAGATGATAACTCTCAAGAAGGGAATCAATGAAGGAGTAACCTTTGGCCCTGTAAGCAAGGGGATAATTTTAGATTCTATTTATGCCAAAGCAAAAAAATGTGAATTTCTGGAACAAGAATATAGCTCTGATTCATTACTTTCCTGGAAGGTGGATTCTCAAGAGGAAGGAGAAGCTCTACTGAGAGTAGTTTATCTGACTAGCGGTCTAAATTGTAAGTTAAACTACATCTTAGAGGTGAACAAGGAAAATACTCTTATGAAGCTCTACGGCTGGGCAACAGTAGAAAACCTCACCGGGATAGACTTTTCCCAAGCTTCTCTTATTCTAACACCCCAGTTGCCTTTGTCGGTTGAGGAATCGATTTTTCCCGAGAATCTTTCAAAGTCGTCCTCAGCAGCTTCATCTTCTTTTCTTCCGGATATTTCCTATTCTATTTCCTACCCTATGACTTTTGAAGATAAGGGAAAAAAGAGAATCTTACTTTTTTCCAGAGATAATGTCTCTATTACAAAAGTATATCTTTTTGATGGAGAAAAGTATGGAGAAGAGGTGAGAGAAGAGCTGTGGTTTACAAATGAGGAGGAAAAGGGACTAGGTATCCCCCTTCCCCAAGGGCTAGCTTATATTTATAAAATTGATTCTGATGAAAGAATAACTTTCATTGGAGAGAGTCCTTTTCCTCAAGTTTCTCCTGAAGAAGAAGGAAGAATTTATTTAAGATCCGCAAAAAACATAGAGGGGGAAAGAATACAGTTATCCATGAGTTCCTCGGAATCCTATGAGGATGAGAATGGCCATAAGATAATCCTTAATGAATATAGTTATAAGATAATTCTTTATAATAAGAGACAGACGCCTGTAACGGTTGAGATAGTGGAGCATTTTTATGAAGAGTTAGAGAGTCTAGAGAGCGATCCCTCCCCATATATGCAGGGGAAAGATTTTGCCATTTACCAGGTCGAGATTCCTCCTCAGGAGAAAAAAGAGATTGAGTATACAGCAAGAACTAAAACCAGTCGTTAGTATTTAGTGAATAGTCGTTAGTAGAA
>JAUVZS010000057.1:0-7002 GCA_030602435.1 Clostridia bacterium | reverse complement strand
CTCAAAACCAGAAGGACTGGGAGTCTCCACTAATTTTTTCAGGAATTGAAAAGAATCTTTACGCATTTTTTCCCTCACTAACAAAGCTGTAAGCAGTGAGTAGCGGTCGGATTTATCCGACCTTTTGTGCGATAACCTGGGTCGATATGCTCGGGTGAATAGCTCTGGCTATTCAGCCAAATAGCTTTAGCTATTTAGCCAATTTTCTTCTGTCGCTGTATATAAGCTTTGAATTATTTCTGCTCGGCTTCTCGTTTCGGGAAAAATTTAAACTCGTCGCTTCGTTCCTCAAACAGTAAATTTTTTTTTCCTCCACTCGAAACCTCGTTAAGGTAGCTTCTATAAGGCTCTTTCAGAAAATGTCCTTCGACAGCCGTATTCAAACTTACAGCTTATAGCTTCTTTACCAGCATCTCTTCAGGGTATCTTCCCCGTGTATGAACGATACCAATAAGAGTTCGGGTAAAAGCATCCCTTATTCTCGTTATCTCTCTCAAAGTTAAATTACATTCGTCTAACTGGCCATCTTTTAATTTGTTATCTATAACCTTGTTTACCTGAGTCTCTATGCTTTTGAGAGTTTTGCGAGGAGAGAAGCGAAAAGCAGCTTCCGCTGAATCGGCTAACATCACAATAGCTGCTTCCTTAGTTTGGGGCTTAGGTCCTGGATAACGGAAATTTTCCTCCTCTATTGACTCTTTATCTCTTTTGTTTCTCTTCAAGAGCGCCTCTCTATAAAAATAAGCTATTAATCCGGTTCCATGATGCTCTCTGATGATATCGATGATAACCTGAGGAAGTCGATTCTCCTGAGCAAGTTCTACTCCATCTTTTACATGGGAGGTGACAATGATGGAGCTTACGTTGGGAGTCACCTTCTCATGATGGTTGTTTTTACTTAACCCAGCATTTTCGAAAAAAAAATGAGGTCGAATAATCTTGCCGATATCATGATAATAAGCTCCTACTCTTGTCAAAAGAGAATTAGCATCAATAGCTTCTGCTCCAACCTCGGCCAAGCTAGCAACCATTATAGTATGATGATGGGTTCCAGGAGCCTCTACAGTTAATCTATTTAAGAGGGGGGAATTAAAATTGCTTAGTTCTAGCAATTTAATGTCGGTAATTACACCAAAGTAAGTCTCTAAATAAGGCAAGACCACTGTAGCTAAAATGCTAGAAAAAAGCCCACTTCCCATTCCCCATAGAGTTAAAGGAATTATCTCGGACACCGAATAATTAGCCAGTAAACTCACAGCCAATATTGTAAAGACATTGGCCAGGCCCACATAAAGGCCGCTTTTAGTTAAATCAGTCCTTTGGTGAACAAAAGAAGCACCGTAGGCTCCTACCATTCCTCCTACCGCCAGAACTGGTAGAATCTCCAAACTCCGGGTGCTAATGCTAAAAAGAATGGCCAACAGTAAGGTCACTATAATAGATAAAGCAGGAACAAAAAGAAGCGAAACCAAAATAGACAAAAAGGCAAGAGGGATAAAGTAATTAGACACCTGCGGCAAAACTATAATAATTCCGCCTATTACGACCATGGAAATGATTAAAATTCCCAACAAAGACAATGGTCTAAATAGAAGAAATTTTGACCAGAACTTAAAAAGGTAGAGGGATAAAATAGAAACAAAGAGAATTACGAGAATAATCATTCCCGTCTTATTAATAAAAAGAGCTGCCTGTTTTGGCGAGGACAAAAGAAAGGTGAGAGATAGGCCTACTACGAGCCCTATCCCCCATATCCATTTTGAGAGATGTTTCCCTACAAATAGGTTTTTAATCTTGAATCTTTCTTCTTCCGATTTATTTTTCTTTTCAAATCTTTTAATGAGCTTTAATCTTTTTTTCGTAACTTTCATAAGCCTTTACAATCTCCTGCACCAGGTGATGCCTCACTACATCTCCTTGGGTAAGATAGACAGTTTCTATCCCCTTTATACCTTTAAATAGGGACTGCACTCTTACTAATCCTGAACTTTTAGGTGTAGGAAGATCAATCTGGGTAATATCCCCAGTAACTACTATCTTTGAGCCAAACCCTAGCCTGGTCAAAAACATTTTCATTTGCTCATAGGTTGTATTTTGCGCCTCATCCAGGATAATAAAAGCATCATTTAAGGTACGTCCCCTCATATAAGCCAGGGGAGCAATCTCAATAATTCTTCTCTCCAGAAGGGTCTGAAATCTATCAGCAAGAACTAGCTCATACAAAGCATCGTATAAAGGACGAAGATATGGCTCTACTTTCTCCTCCAGTCCTCCGGGCAGGTAACCTAACTTCTCTCCTGCTTCTACAGTAGGACGAGTTAAAATTATGCGCACTACTTCTTCCTTTTCTAGTGCCGCTACAGCCATAGCTACAGCTAAATAGGTTTTACCTGTTCCGGCAGGGCCAATAGAGAAAGTAACCTCATTCTCCCTCATTGCCTTTACATATTCTCGCTGTCCCTTCGTTCTTGGCCTTATCTTTCTTCCCCGAGGGGTAGTGAAAATCACGGGAGAAAAAACCTCATCTAATTCTCCTTCTCTTCCCTCCTTTATCCTCCTCAGGGCAGATTTTATCTCTTCCACATAGAGAGGATATCCTTTATCTAGTTCCAGGAAAATCCCTCTAATCAGTTCCTCTGCTTTCTCTACTTGCCCTTCTATTCCTTTAATCTTGAGGAAATTATCTCTAAGAGTAAAGATAACTCCTAATTCTTTCTCTATAAATTTCAAATTTTCGTCTTTTTCGCCGCAGAGAAGTTCTGCTTGATTCCTATCTCTTATCTTTATTTTTACTTCTTTCACTTTGTTCCTATTTGTAGCAGTTTGATTTATCAAACATATTGCGTCGGATTTAGACCTAACACCGATAACATTGCGATCGGATTTATCCGACATGTAGCGGTGGCATTTATGCCACGATAAATAGTGCGACCTGTCTGCCGTGCTGGCACAGGCAGGTAAATCGCATCGCTACTTAATATCGCTTAATATTATATAAAATAGGCAGAATGTCAAGAAATACCTCGGCACTATTCTCCTCTTATCTTCTCCAATTTTTTTCTAACTTCATTCCTTAGATAATCAGATACTTTTGGATGGGATCCGGGTGAGCTAAATAAGCAGCTTTCTCTTAAAGCCTTTTGACAAGACTCAATCTCTTTGAGGAAATTCTCAGGGGAAAGAACAAGGATCTTCTCATCCACTACGGTCATTCCCTGAGAATAGTCTGAAGTAATCACGTAGATATAATTATAACAAGACCTATATTGAGAAACAAATCTCTCAATATAAGAATCAGCCGTTTCTCCTTTTCCGGTGAAGATAACCTTTAATTTAGAGCTCGTCTCCTCTTCGGCATCCAGGTAAGGGCGTCTATAAGCATCAAAAACTACATACCCTTCTACCCCTTCCAGGCAGCAGTAGTTAGATACTAATCTAACTAACTCTTCCTGGGCCTGATACCTGCTTCTCTTTAATGACTTCTTCAACCTGGAAGAGCTATAAATTACATTATAACCATCCACTAAAACAGCGGTTCTTTGGTTAAATTTGTGACAACTTTTTCCTTGTGTCCTTTTATTCATAAGGCTCTGGGTATGTTATAATATAAATGTTTTACTTCTGACTCGCATAGATTTATAACTCACGCTTTTTCTTCACGATATTGGCTAAATAGCTACCGCTATTTGGCTAAATAACTAAAAGTTATTTACCCGAGCATATTAAGGCAGGAAATACCCGAGCATATTGATCCAGGATATACGAGATACGAATTATATTTCCTCATCTAATAAAAAAGGAGGGATGAAACTATTCTTTCTCCCTCCTAATTCCACCTATCAGCGGTAGCGGTGCGATTTATCGCACAATGTCGGATGAATCCGACCGCTACTATCCCTAGAAGATTGTCTTTTCTGTCTCCTTATCAAATATATGAATGAAGTCCGTCTTAACAATAAACTCAGCACTGTCACCTATCTTTATATCAACGTGAGGATCAAGACGAGCGACGAGAGTATGCTCTTCGCTCTTTATGTGAGCAAGTTTCTCTGAACCCAGAGGTTCTATCACCCATACTGAAGCCTGAAGGATACTCTCTGGATCGTATTTTCTTATTGCTGCGTCTTTGGCATCTAGATGCTCAGGTCTGATTCCCAATATAGCTTCTTTATCTATATAATCCTTCAAGAGTTTAGTCTTATCCTGAGGAATCCTCAGCTTGTAACTTTTACCGGCAGCGTAAAGATCACCGTTCCCTTTAACAATTGTGCAGGGAAGGAAATTCATAGAAGGTGAGCCGATAAATCCAGCTACATATCTATTAATAGGATGGTCATACACCTTTTGAGGAGTATCTACCTGTTGGATTAACCCCTCATTCATCACCACAATCCTATCTCCCATGGTCATAGCCTCTAACTGATCATGAGTAACATAAATGGCCGTAGTTTTTAACCTCTGATGTAAGTCTAATAGCTCTGCTCTCATGGTAATTCTTAATTTAGCATCGAGGTTGGAAAGAGGCTCATCAAATAGAAATACATGAGGATCACGAACAATAGCTCTCCCCAGGGCTACTCTCTGACGCTGTCCACCAGAGAGTTCCTTTGGTTTTCTATCTAGTAGTTCACCAATACCTAATAAATCTGCTGTTCTTTTTACTATTTTATCTATCTCGGGCCGGGGAACTTTCCTTAACCTTAGCCCAAAAGACATATTTTTATATACATTCATATGAGGATAAAGGGCGTAGTTCTGAAAAACCATAGCAATATCCCTATTTTTGGGAGGGACATCGTTAACCAATCTATCCCCAATATAAATTTCACCTGCGGTAACTTCCTCCAGGCCAGCAATCGATCTTAGAGTAGTGGTCTTCCCGCAGCCGGAAGGCCCTACAAGAATAATAAATTCCCCGTCTCCAATATCTAGGCTAAAATCCTTAACTGCCACTACTTTCCCAAATGTTTTACTAACATTCTTTAGTCTTACCTCAGCCATTTTTTCACCTTGATAAACTCCTTCCTTTCTTATTTAAGTGGGAGGGATAAGCCCACTTTATGAGCTTCTCCCTCCCTTTTCTCAACCTAGTCTTTTCTTCGCTTACTTGCTTAATCTAGTAAACCTCTAGAACTCCACTACTATCTTTGAGGAATACTCGATCGTACCACCTCCAGCTGGACTCGTTAGCGCTGTGATCAAGTCGACAGCATCAGCTAAAGCAGTAGTAGCCGTCGCTGCAATCTTAGTTCCTGCAGCAGTATTTGTAATAACTACCCCGAGCAGGGTGCTCTCAGTTAAAGCAAGATCTGACAATTCTCCCGTGAGGGTATAAGCACTAGCAAAGTCAACGTCATAGCCAAGTGAGATCATGCCTGCTTCAAGAAGAAGGCCATAAGCGTTGGCGCTAGTTCCGTCCACACCACTGGTAATAGTTATAGTCAGAATATCTATACTTGTGACCAACTGTCCACCCCAGGCTCCAGTACTGTTGTAGGCCACTCCCAGCGTAGCAACTCCTGCGTCATATGTTGCCCCCAATCCGTACTCTGAACCCGCAGTATATACTGCATCCAGACTTAAAGGTGCCACCTCTGTAGCTAAGGTTATACCTTGAGCTGGGGTGATATCTGTCCCCAGATCGAATATATCGTAACCTACTTCGTTATTGAGGGTGATACTTCCCATATCAGCAGTATACTTGATGTAGCCATTGGTAGCAGCAAAAGTATCAGGATCAACACCGGTAGCAGCTTCCCAAGGACCGGCGGTAATTGACAACACAGGTATCACGAGGGCGGGACCTGTGCCACCAGCATCAGGCATTAACCCGTCTTGGTCAATAATTGTCCACTCTACAGTGCCTTCAACATCGACGCTCCAAAAAGTTGCCGCCAGGGCAGTACCAGAAATCAGTGCTACACACGCTAGCACCATTATTCCTATTAAACCTTTTTTCATTCTTCTTTTCTCCTTTTATCTTTTCTAGACTTTGTTCATTTTTTCTTCTTGGAAAGCTCCCAAAAGAAAAATTAATTTTACTTCTCTTTTTGAAAAACTTTCCTTTATCACAGTTAATGGCCTGTCTGTTTTTCACCTCCCTTTCGGCCTTATTTTTAGTTCTTTTCTTACCAAAGGTCTAGCTTCATTAATAATTGTTAGTTGTTAAGGATATCGAAATTCAGCTGACATAAGAGGCCTTATCGGACCTTTACCAAAGGAGCCTGCGGACCAGAGCCTCAGGGCAGGCATTGCCCGCGGACTATCACCTTCATTCCCTGATATTCCCATAGGCTCCTTTGTAAATAAATAAAAAAAGGATAGTCAATGCCTAAAAAGCACCGACTATCCTTTTAAAGTTATCTTTTTTTTTAAAAGAAAAAACTAACCTATTCTCGAGAGAGAGAGAGTCCACAATTTTACTCTCCTTAATGGTTAAATAATTTTTTCTTTAGCTTCTCTTAATTATTTCAAAACCTAGCCTCTGCAGAATAGCGAAAGCTTCCTGAGTAGTAAATGCAGGCTTAAGAAGTCCTAAGCCCTCACTCACTACCTGCTTGATGGGAAACTGCTTTTCTTCAATCTCCACAAAGTATTTGATCTTCTCATCTATCTCTGGTCGAATCCCTTTTAATTTCTTTTCCACATCTTCTTTATTAGCTTTATAGGTTTTACCCTTGATTATCACTCTCATTTTACCCCTTTTTTTTTATTCTTTTTTACTATTATAGTAAATATACTAAAAGTGTCAACCCCCCCCCACTCAACCTTACCCCAAAAATATTTAAACCCTATATTGCTCCATACTATATTATGTTTCTTGATTAGTCTGAAGGGAGTGAAGCGCTATAAGTTTTCGCCTTTGTCCACATAAAGCGAAATTGCCACTCTACACAAAGGCTATTCTGTTAAGGTTATTTAGAAATCAGTTAATCCAATATCGATTAGCTAGCTTACCCTATTGAACAATTCGGTATGTTGTCTTCTTCTTCTTTATACTCC
>JAUVZS010000283.1:0-2537 GCA_030602435.1 Clostridia bacterium | reverse complement strand
CATCACTCCAGATGACTTCGTATCCTGCTTGTTTTAATAAAGTTGCCGCAGAGGCGGGAACCATAGGGTAGATATAGGTGGGCTCATTAAAGTACTGGAACTGGCGATTCTGGCTTAGTAAAGGCACCCCTTTCTCAGCTTCCATAGGAGGATAGGCTATCATTATCTTCATCTTTGTAGTTTCCTCATCATCAGACCCTGGATAAAGAATGTCCCATAAGTGAGATGGGTAAGGATTATGCCCGGAAATACCAAAAGTGATACGCTCAGGTATTTTGGCCGTATGCTTGATAAGAATACCAAACCAAGATAAAGTAAAACCATACTCAGGAAAAACACTCTCAAAAATAAGTTAAAAAGGGAGATAACTGTTCCTCCTATCAGCGCGCCAACCCAGAGAGAAGGAAGCAAATACGATAATCTAAGAGAGGTTTCAGGGAAATGCTTGACAAAATAGCCCCGATGCAGAGCATAGTTTTTGATCTGTTTTAAATGGGGAAGAAAAAGAGGTCTTCTATGATGATAGACCAATACTGAAGGATCGTAGACGATCTTTTTGCCCAGCTTTTGGGTAATATTGAGACAAAGAACGGTATCTTCCCCGGGCCAGAAGAGGCTCCCAAAACCTCCCAATTCTTCGAGGATGGGTTTTCTTACCAGAAGGTTACAGGTAGGATAATCATCCACTTCACGAAGTGATGTAGGAAGATAGCGGTATCTGTAATTTCCCCCTCCCAAAAAAGATGAATAAACAAAGCCGCTTGCCTTTTGCTTAAGAGTATCAGTTGGAGGAGTAACTGCCGGTCCTCCCACAGCAGCTACCTCCTTATTTTGAAAGTGCCTGGCAGCATTTTTCAGCCAGTCTGGAGAGGGAAAAGCATCGTCATCTAAGAAGGCCAGGATCTCTCCTTTAGCTTTCTTTATACCTTTATCTCGTTTCTCCGAGGGCCCTATGGGTCCGGTAGGTACAACCTTTACATCTTCCCAGTTTGTGGGAAGGGAATTATCTGGTAGGATTATTATTTCATAGTGTGAATAATCTAACTTCTTGCAATGGGAGATGCACTCCTCTAAGTAGGGATTATTATCTTTTGCCGGGATTATGATGGATATAAATGGGCTAATGTTTATCATAGTACTTTAGGATATACATTCGGTAAAAAATGGCTAAAGTATCTATCAACATATTTCGTATATCTCGAAATCCAATGTTTCCCCATCGAGTTTCCCGATCGAAACTTCTGGTGATGGGGGCTTCCACTACCTGGTAACCCAGGCGATGAGCATTAGCCAAAAGTTCTAAGTCAAAGGCGAAAGCTTTAATTAAGAGTTTAGGAAATACCTTTTTTAATACCTCGTATTTGAACAGCTTCAGCCCTACCTGCGTATCCGATACCGGAAGACCAAATAAAATAAAGATCAATAATTGATAAAAAAAACTGAGCACTCTTCTCCTTTTTGGGTAATCAAAAACTGATTCCGGGTGTCTCTTGGAGCCAATGACGATATCACAGCGAGTCTTTTCCATTATATCATAAAAGGAGACCAGTTGTCGCGGGTGTAAGTCCAGATCAGCGTCAAGGAAAGCTACCAGATCTCCCGTGGCAAAGTGAAAGCCGTATTTTAAAGCCGCTCCTTTGCCCTGGTGGGTATCCAATTTTACCGCTTTTACTTTGTTTAACTTGCTAGCTGCTTTTGCTATCTCCCGGTATGTATGGTCAGAACTTCCATCGTCCACAGCGATGATCTCATAATTGTGGCTGAAGGCACCTTTCAGGACTGTGGCAGTTTCATCAAGGTTTGAGTAAATAAGTGACTCTTCATTATAAACTGGTATTATCACTGAAATTTTCTTATCGGCTTTGAGCATCTGCCAGGTTCCTGATTCTAGAAAAGAGAGATAGTTTTGTCTATGCCTCTTTAGGCTCTTCTTTTCCTAAAGCAAAGACGTAATAACTGTTGAGTAAGAACAAAGAAAGACTCACTACGGCAAGAATTAAGATTACCTGAATTAAACTAGCGTGGAATAAGGATATTAAGGCAACCTCTACTATGGTAGCCACCACCAAAATCTTGAGGAATTTCAATTGGTGAACGGAAATTTGATAGAAAAGCAGAATATTGGTAAGGGAAAAGAAAAGCATAGCCAGACCAAAGATGCCAATTAAGGGAATGGTTGGAATGTATTGTGATCCAAATAAAGACTTTACTATCAGTGAGGGAATCGTCAAATAGAGGAGGAGGACACCTCCGGAAAGGACTGTAGTGTAGAGGAGGCTTTTTTTTAAAACTGGCTTAGATTCTTTGCTAAGAGCATGGAGCTCGGAGGTCTTAGGAAACATTACCATAGCAATAGCTCCGGGAAGAAAGAGAATAATCTTGGCAACAATAGACGCAGCAGCATAGTGTCCTGCCTGGGAGGAGTCGAAAAAATGCTTTACTAAGACCAGATCAATATTGGTAAGCAGCATAAAGCATAAAAGCACGGCGGCCACAGGAAAAAAATAGCCATAAATTGGCGAGAGACTGAAGTTACA
>JAUVZS010000120.1:0-4989 GCA_030602435.1 Clostridia bacterium | reverse complement strand
TTTCCGATTTTTTCCTGGTAATTTCAGAAAAACTAGATCCACTTTTTCGCCTCTTGCCGGGAGAAGTAGGTTTATAAATTTTTACAGGCATACCTAGGCTCCTAACTCCTCAATAGCTTCCCCTTCTTTCAATTTTACTATAGCTTTTTTCCAATGGGAGCTCTTCTCTAGAACTCGACCCCGCCGTTTTCTAGTTTTGCTCCTCACATGCATAGTTCTGACATTTTCAACTCTTACCTTGAATAACTCTTCCACTGCCTTTTTGATCTCAACTTTACCTGCCTTCAGAGAAACCTTGAACACATATTTATTCTCCCTTAATAACTGCGTCCCTTTCTCTGAAACTACAGGTTCTAGAATAATAGTTTGAGGAATTCCACTCATTTTTTTAATCTTTCCACTATAATACTCAATGCTTCTTTAGTCAGGCATAGATTAGGATGAGAGAGAACATCGTACCCACAGGCAATAGAAGAAAGACAAAGAGTCAGATTTTTTAAATTGGAAGATGACCTCATTATCCTCTCATCCCATTTATCTAAAATAAGTAAAGTCTTTCCTTCTAGCCCTAATCTTTGAAGAAACTCTGCCATTTCTCTGGTTTTCCCCTTATCAACGGATACCTTATCTAGAACAAACAAACTTCTCTCTTTGAGCCTCTTCCTTAAACTAAATTTTAAAGCTAATCGTTTCACCTTTTGAGGTAAAGAATATCTAAAACTTCTAGGTTTTGGTCCAAAAATAACTCCTCCCCCTACCCAAAGGGGCGAACGAATACTTCCTGCCCTTGCTCTACCTGTACCTTTCTGCATCCAGGGTTTCCTTCCCCCTCCTCTTACTTCACTTCGACTTTTAGTAGAAGCTGTTCCCTGCCGCCGGGCAGCTTCGTAAGCTAGGACAGCTTCTCTTAAGACAGCCTGATTGATCTCCCCCTCAAAGACATCTTTGTCCAGAGAAATTTTCTCTACTTCCTTGCCCTGCATATTATAAACCTTTACTTCCATTCTTAACCCCTGGCACCACTTATGGTTAATAATGTTCCCCTTTTCCCTGGAAGACTTCCTTTAATTAAAAGGAGATTTTCCTCCTTGTCTACTTTTACTATCTTCAAATTACAGATTGTCTTTCTTTCCGTCCCCATCCTCCCCGGCATTTTTTTACCCTTAAATACTCGGGAAGGATCGGCAGAAGCTCCTATAGAACCGACTCGACGATGCCAGAGCTTTGCCCCATGAGAGGCAGGACCACCTTTAAAGCCGTATCTTTTAACTACTCCTGCAAATCCTTTTCCTTTAGAAATACCAACAACATCAACCAAATCGCCCTCTTTAAAAATATCCACTTTAATCTCATCTCCAACCCTTAATTGGTTAACATCTTCTATCCTTATTTCCTTGAGGTACTTTCGAGGATGAACTTCACCTTTTTTAAAATGCCCTAACTCTGGTTTATTAATCTGATTCTCCCTTATTTCTATAAAACCCAATTGGATTGCATCATATCCATTTTTCTCCTTTACTTTTTTCTGAACTACCACACAGGGACCTGCCTCAACTACAGTTACAGGAACAAGAGAATCTTTATTAAATATTTGCGTCATTCCAAGTTTTTTCCCTAAGATTGCCTTTATCATGATTTAACCTCTAGAGCGCGTCGTATCCAGTGAATTAGTTAATTCCCCTCACCTTAATCCTCTCCCCAAGGGGAGAGGGAATTTCTTCTTCACGATATACGATATACTATATACGATATACGGGAAAATAGGGATGTGTCCCTATTTTCCTATAACTTAACCTCTACATGCACGCCAGTAGGAAGATTCATTCCCATCAAAGCATCTACTGTTTTAGGATTAGATTCCAAGATATCTATCAGTCTCTTGTGAACTCGCAACTCAAATTGTTCTCGGGCGTCCTTGTCGGCATGAGGAGACTTTATTACTGTAAACCGACTGATCTTTGTTGGTAAAGGAATAGGACCACAAATTTTCGCTCCTGTTCTCTCTATTGTCTCAATAATTCGCTTTACCGACTGGTCTAATATTTTATGATCATAAGCCTTTAACCTAATCCTAATCCTAATCTTCTGTTTAGGCATTCCTCCCTCCCTTTCCAACAATTTCTTGAGCTATACCAGGGGGTACCTCCTCATAATGAGAAAACTCTATATTAGGGGTGCCTCTTCCCCGAGTTAGAGAACGCAGCCTTGTAACATAATTAAATAATTCAGCCAATGGAATATAAGCATTAATATAACGAACTTCTCCTTCTGTTCCCATGTCATAAACTCGCCCTCGCCGACTGGTAATATCTCCCATCACCTCACCTATAAAAGTCTCAGGGGTCTTTATCTCTACCTTCATTATAGGCTCTAGCAAATAAAGTCCAGCCTGTCGAGATGCCTTTTTGAAAGCAATAGAAGCAGCAGTTCTAAAAGCAAATTCAGAAGAATCTACCGGATGATACGAACCATCAAGAAGGGTAGTCTTAATATCCACTAATGGATAACCTGCTAATGCCCCCGTTGACATAGCTTCTTTAATTCCTTTCTTTATGGCAGGGATAAACTCTTTGGGAATAGGTGCTCCTCTGGTTTTGTCTACAAAAATTTCCTCCTGGTCTTTTTTTGGTTCAATCTCAAGATACACATCGCCGTACTGCCCTCTTCCTCCACTCTGACGAATATACTGACCACGGGCCTGGACTTTTTTCTTTATAGCTTCCTTATAGGCAACCTGAGGTTTACCTACATTCACCCCAATCTTAAACTCCCGCTGAATTCTATGCAGAATAACCTCTAGGTGAAGTTGACCCATTCCTGAAATTATGGTTTGTCCTGTTTCACTATCCTGGCGAATCTTGAAGGTAGGATCCTCCTGGGCTAGCTTGGATAAACAGATAGACAACTTATCCTGATCTAATTTCGTTTTTGACTCGATAGCCACAGAAATTACTGGTTCGACAAACCTCATCGCTTCAAAGATTATGGGGTATTCTTTTTCACAAAGAGAATCTCCCGTATTTATATTCTTGAGACCTATGGCCGCTCCTATCTCGCCGGCAAAAATCTCTTTTTTTTCCGTTCGATAATTAGCATGCATTTCCAGAATTCTAGCCATTCTCTCCTCTTGACCCTTTGTAGAATTATAAACAAAAGAACCAGCCTTAATTCTCCCCGAGTAAACCCTAAAATAGGTCAATCTACCCATATAAGGATCAGTTACCACCTTAAAAGCCAGACTAGAGAAAGGTTCTTCAAGAGAGGGCTTTCTTTCCTCTTTTTGTTTATTTAGTGGATTTAATCCCTCCGCGGGTAAAATATCTAAAGGAGAAGGAAGATAATCCACGACAGCATCCAACAGAAGCCGAACTCCTTTATTCTTTAGAGCACTCCCACAAAGGATGGGAACAGCCTTATGGGTCATAGTCATATATCTTATCTCTTTCTTTATCCTCTCTACCTCCAAGATCCCTTCCTCGAGGAGCCTTTCCAGGCATTCTTCATCGTTTTCCGCTATCTTTTCCATTAAGTAATTATGCCAATGATAAGCTTTCTCTTGCAAATAAAAAGGAATTTCTTCTTCCGAGATCTTAGCTTCCAAGTCATCCCCTTCCCAAATTAAAGCCTTCATCTTTACTAAATCTATTACTCCCCGGAAATTCTCTTCCTTGCCAACGGGAATCTGAAGGGGCAGAGGAACAAGCTTGAATTTTTCTTTTATCGCCTCTAGAACCTGATAGAAATCAGCTCCTACTCTATCCAACTTGTTAATAAAAGTGAGACGGGGAATATGATAACGCTCAGCCTGCCGCCAAACTGTCTCTGATTGAGGTTCAACTCCCCCTACTCCACAAAAGATAACCACTACGCCATCCAACACCCTGAGAGTCCTTTCTACCTCTGCAGTAAAATCTACATGACCCGGTGTATCTATAATATTAATGCGGTAATTTTTCCAAAAACAGGTAGTAGCAGCGGAGGTTATGGTAATACCTCTTTCTTTTTCTTGCTCCATCCAATCCATCACCGCTGCACCCTCGTGTACCTCACCCACTTTATGAATTTTCCCTGTATAATATAAAATACGTTCGGTGGTTGTCGTCTTGCCCGCATCTATATGGGCTACTATACCTATATTCCTAATTTTATGCAGAGAATTATGTTCTTTCATTCTCAACCTGGATTTAAATTCGTATCTCGTTATTTGTATCTCGTATCTTGTGGATTATTGCTTCTTTACTTCTTTCTTCACGATATTGGCTAAATAGCTACCGCTATTTGGCTGAATAGCCAGAGCTATTCACCCGAGCATATTGACCCAGGACATACGAGATACTATATACGATATACGTGAAAAATAGGATGTATTCCTATTTTTCATTACCATCGATAATGAGCAAAAGCTCGATTAGCCTCTGCCATACGATGGGTATCTTCTCTCCTTTTTACGGCTAACCCTTCCCCTCGAGAAGCCATTATAAGTTCTTCAGCTAATTTCTCCTTCATTGGCTTACCTTTTCTCTGCCGAGTGAAATAGAGTATCCACCGAATAGCTAAAGTTTCTCGTCTTTCTGGCCTAACCTCCGTTGGTATTTGATAAGTAGCTCCTCCTACTCGCCGAGAGCGAACCTCTAAAACGGGCTTAACGTTTTCCAGGGCCCTTAAAAAAACTTCCAGAGGGTCTTTCTTCTCTCTTTTCCCTATAATATCAAAAGATCCATAGAAAATAGTTTCCGCTTTACCTCTCTCCCCCCCTTTCATTATCTTATTAATAAATTTACTTACTACTTGGCTATTATGTATAGAATCTGGAGAGATAGCCCTTTTCTTTGATATTCTTCGTCTGGCCATTTAAAACTCCCCTATCCTCTCTTCTTCCCATATTTAGACCGAGCTTGTTTTCTTCCTTCTACTCCCATTGTATCCAATGTACCTCGAATAATGTGATATTTTACTCCTGGTAAATCTCTAACCCTTCCTCCTCTCACC
>JAUVZS010000195.1:0-3770 GCA_030602435.1 Clostridia bacterium | reverse complement strand
TCCCTAGACTCCTTGATCATCTTCTTTTTATCTAAAACTTTCATTATTTTACCCATGCCTCTTTTGAATATTTCTCTTCCCAAAAAAATATTCTGCATAACATCTATATTATTCGCTAGAGCTAGTTCTTGATAAACTGCTTGAATCCCTTGTTCCTTAGCATCTTTTGATGAGGTTAAATTCACTTCATGTCCATCTAACAAAATTCTTCCTTCGGTTGGGAAGTAAACGCCAACTAATATCTTTATAAGAGTAGACTTTCCTGCACCATTATCTCCCACTAACCCCACTATCTCTTGCTTTCCGACTGTAAAATCGACATCTTTTAGAGCCACTACTGCTCCAAAGTGTTTTGTTATATTTTCCATTCTTACTAATACCTCTTGGTTTTCTTGAAGTTTATTTTTGTTATTCTCTCTCACCGCATAACCTGAGATAAAATAAGCCTAAAGTGGGAAATTTTTGAAAAAATGGGCTAAATTCTGGGGTTTCACCTGTCCCCTAGCCGATATAATAGGAACTATATTTCTCTTTAAGCCAATCAAGAAATATAGCTACGAGTATCACTCCTCCAATAGCCATCTGTTGATAAAAGGCCGAAACTCCTAAAAGAACCAACCCATTTCGAATAATACCCAAAAGAACTGCCCCAGCTACTACTCCTATTACAGAACCTTTGCCCCCAGAAAGGCTAGTACCTCCGATAACTACAGCGGCAATAACATCTAGCACATAGCCACTAGCTGTAGTAGAGTCACCTACTCCTAGACGCGAAACAAGAACTATGCCGGCGAGAGCACCCATGAGACCTGCTACGGCATAAACACCGGTCTTTAACCTTTTCACATTTATGCCGGAAAGTCTAACAGCTTGCTCATTACCACCCACCGCATATATATACAAACCGTAGTTAGTTTTGTTCATCACCCACCATGCTAGGATAGCAATCCCGAGTAGTAGTATGACTGGCATTGGGATAAACCATAGAAATCCCTGACCAAGAAAACTAAAACTTGGAGGAAACTTTGTTATTGGCCAGCCGCCAGTGAAACAATAGCACAAACCTCGAAGCACATTTAACATCGCTAAGGTAACTATAAAAGGGGGTAAATTCATGTAACTTATCATGAGACCATTTATGGCACCTATTCCAAGCCCTATCAAAAGAACTAGTATAATAACTTGCCCAGTTCCAAAACCAAGGCCAGCGATCTCACTCCCATAAAAACCGGGCATAGTGCTAACCATCAAAGCCGATGTTATCCCAGCAAAGCCCATCATCGAACCCACCGAAAGATCAATACCTTTAGTGATTATTACTATAGAAGCACCAATAGCTGCAATAGCTACATATGAAGAAGCTCGCGCAACCAAAATCAAGTTATCTACATCTAAAAATCGCGGATTGACGATAGAAAAAAAGATACTAATAACAACTAAGCTTAAAAGTACGCTTGCCTCTGATAGACCTACCAATCCTGTTGCAATCTTTTTTATTCGTAGAAGCATCTTCGCCTGCTATCCTTAATCTACTGTGCTTCGGGACGTTTTTTAAAAATTGTTTTTTTTACTGAAATCATCGAGAGTCCCAAGAGATTCACCACTAAACAAAAGTAGCGGAAGTTACAACTTCCGCTACTTTGTTTACCTCACTGGCTCACTCACTTAACGCTCACAGCGGAGGCTCTGTAAAATCAAATTCCTCCCATTTACGCGCAAACTCCTTAGCAGTGTAACGACCAGGACCCCCTTCTTTAGTTACCACATCCATCCCCATGTCTACAAACTCAGGATACTTTTTGCCATATTTCACTATATTGTAGAGCACGGAAACTGACTGGTAACCCCATCCGTAGTATTTTTGTCCTACCACTCCATATACTAAATCTTGTTCCACCCACGGTAATTGCTGAGGAAGAGTATCATAAGAGACTACAGTTAGTTCTCCCTTCTTGATCTTGGAAAGAAACAGAGGTAGAGATTCAGGATCTACTAGAAGCGGCCAGGGTCCATCAAAGAACCACGCAGTGAGCTCAGGATAGGCACGTGTAGTGCCCTCCACTACATCGACGGATCTGGCAAGGTCATCATAACAGGGTACAGTTATAACAATCTCTACATCTGCACCTTTAATTCCATCTATAAATCCACGATCCCTCTGTCCTAAATTGTACACCCCAGGCACTCCTGTAAGAATCGCTATCTTTTGGTGACCCTTCCCCTTGGTAGCTTCTAGAAATAACTCAGCACACGCTAGACCTCCCTTATAGTCATCAGTACCCACATAACAAATACGTTTGCTATCCGGGGCGTCACAATCCCAGGCAACCACCGGTATACCGGCCTTCATGGCTTGATTGATCACAACATCTACTCCTGGTCCGTTGCTATTAATCAGAAGCCCGTCCACTTTCTTTGCAATAAGTCCCTCAATTATCTCTATTTGTTCAGGAACGTTGGCGCTTAAGGGAGCAGTCCAGTAAATCTCTACGTCCCCCAATTCTGCCGCTCGTACATCGGCTCCCCTCTTGGCAATAAGAAAACCAGGATTTGCCAAGGTTTTAGGAACCATGCCGAATACCAACTTTTTGTCTTCTTGTGCAAAGGCAATTGAGGTTAAAGCAACCACAAAGGTCAAAACTAATAGTAGACTAACCACCATTTTTCTTTTTTTCATTTGAACTTACCCCTTTTTTAGACATCCTTTATTTCTATGGAAAGCTTCTACAAGATAAACTAATCTTTCGACACTTCCCTCTTTGGAAGCTTTCCTTTGTCCCAGCTAACGGCCTACCTACCTTTTCACCTCCTTCCGGCCCTATTTTTAGCTTCCTAATTTCTCATAAATACTTATTTTTCTCCGAGCAAAAAAGCCTCCGGACCAGACCGTCAGGGCACGGAGTTGTCCGTGGAGGCCCCGCCCCTTGTCCCTGATATTGCCTTAAGCTCCTTTGCAAATAAAAACAAAAAGGATAGATAACGCATAAAGCATCATCTATTCTTTGAAAATTTACCTTAAAAGCTGTCTCTTTCAAAAGAAAGAGCTACTAACCTATCCTCTGAGAGAGCCATATACTCATTCCACAACTTTGCTCTCCTTTTCGTTCTTCACTCAGCATTTTTAGATTTCTTTATTTATCACTATTTTGCAATTATTCTCATACAATTTTATTATATACTAAACATTCTTCATTTGTCAACCCCGAATTAAATCACCTAAAATCTAACCGAAAGGGTATTGGTTGAATCATATAAAATCTAACCGTAATTTGGTATCATACTCCTTGGCTTAATGAGAAGTCAAGGAGGAAAGGACAATGGATATGCATTCAAGGAACCAATACCTTAAGACACTGCAGCAGAGGTACTTTCAGGCTCGATCCAAAAAGGAGAAGTCTTCTATCCTGGATGAGTACTGCCGAAATACTCATCAGAATAGGAAATATGTCATCAGCAAGATAAATTCCTGCTTTTCCTCAACCCCCAGGAGGAGGAAGAAGAGAAAGCAGATCTACGATGGTCATGTGAGAGCGGCTCTCGCAAAAGTTTGGGAGATTTTTGATTACCCTTGTGGGCAAAGACTGGCCCCGTTATTAAAAACTGAAGTATCTAGACTAAGACAGCTAGAGGAGATCTTTGTTCCCAATGAAGTGGCTGAGAAACTAGAAAAGATCAGTCCCGCAACTATTGACAGGAAACTAAAACATCAAAGACAGGTCCTGCACCTTTTAAGAAAGAGAGGCTATCCCAAGCCTTCTTCTCTACTTTAC
>JAUVZS010000014.1:0-11504 GCA_030602435.1 Clostridia bacterium | reverse complement strand
CATGTGATAATAGAAGAACGGGAGCTTGACATTTCCAAATAGGCCTCCAACACAGATGCCCCGCAGCCTCCTCGGTAATGTTGGCTCACCCTTCCATTCCATATCACCCCAACCATAGGAGGGCTTTCTTGTTAGGTTATTTAATCCTCTTTTTGGTATCCTATTGAGATACCCTTTCCAATGAG
The DNA here is from genome assembly GCA_030602435.1 of Clostridia bacterium. Lineage (GTDB taxonomy): Bacteria > Aerophobota > Aerophobia > Aerophobales > AE-B3A > JAUWRC01. The sequence continues at coordinate 11,319 of JAUVZS010000014.1, read as the reverse complement.
GAAGCCAATAGTAATACTTCTCTGCCTTAGCAGGTTCAACTATCTCCATTCCTGTTTCTCGCTCCAGCTTCAACATGTGTTTTCTCAGCTTCCTGTTCACCAGAGTCGCTAACTCATACTCACCCAGTTTGCCTAGGATCTTAACTACGTTATTCATATAGCATTGATACTCAGCTTCTTTAATGACCGAATGATTCAGTTGAGAATCAGTGATTTCTTTTAGTCCATCTTCTTCCATACTAAATATTCCGATCTCCGAGGTAGGCCCGAATCTATTTTTTACAACTCGCAAGATTCTATATTGATAATCTCTTCCTGACTCAAAATAAAGGACTGTATCTACCACGTGTTCTAATATTCTTGGTCCAGCAATGGCTCCTTCTTTAGTAACATGACCTATTAAGAAAATAGTTATTTTCTTATGTTTGGCCAGTTTCATTAGATAGGCTGTGGATTCCCTTATTTGAGCCACAGAACCGGGAGCAGAACTACAGTCTTCTCTATAGATAGTTTGGATAGAGTCTATTATTACTATTCTAGGTCCCAGATCATCGATTTGCCGAACAATCTCCTCCAAATTAGTCTCGCATGAAACATAAAGATAAGCTGAATTCACTCCTAATCTTGAAGCTCTTAATTTACTCTGTTCTACCGATTCTTCTCCTGAGACATAAAGAACAACTGATTCTGGGCCACTTAGTCGGCTGCCTACTTCAAGCACAAGAGTAGATTTTCCTATCCCTGGTTCTCCTCCAATTAATACCAGAGAGCCAGGAACTACTCCTCCTCCAAGGATACGGTCAAACTCCTTTATTCGGCTAGAATATCGTTTTTGACTAGATTCTTCAATCTCTTTGATGGATTTGGGCTTGGTTTGAGGAAGAGATAAACCAGGATAAAAAGCCTTTTTTTCCAGTTTCTCTTCATGGAAACTATCCCACTCACCACACTCAGGACAGCGACCAAACCATTTAAAGAAAGTATGTCCACACCCCTGGCAGATAAATCTGGCCTTTTCCTTTTTTATCACTATATTCCTCTTAATAAGTCTATACTTTGCAGGGCTCTTCCTGTCCCAATGGCCACGCAAGATACGGGATCATCAGCTAGGTGAGTTGTAATTCCGGTTACCTTCTCGATTAGAGAGGGAAAGTTTTTCAAAAGACTTCCTCCTCCTGTAAGAAAAATTCCTTTTTCAATTATATCCGCTGCTAGTTCTGGCGGCGTTCTCTCTAAAACTGCCTTTATTCCTTCAATGATTACCGACAAGGGCTCAGATAAAACTTCTGAAATCTCCTCCGCAGTAGTTTCAATTGTTTTAGGCAGTCCCACGACTAGATCTCTACCGGGTACTTCCATTTTTTCATTCTTTGGAGGAGAGAAAGCGTAACCTATTCCGTGCTTTATTCGTTCGGTAGTAATCTCTCCTACGGCTAAATTATATTGCTTTCTTAGGTACCTGGCGATGGCTTCGTTTTGTTTATTACCTCCTGTTCGAAGAGTCTCAGTGGTGACAATGTCTCCCAGCGAAAGAACAGCCACGTCGGTAGTTCCACCTCCCACATCTACAACCATATTCCCTCCGGGTTTAGTAATGTCGAGATTTGCTCCTATAGCTGCTGCTTTAGGTTCCTCAATAAGAAAGACTTTTTTACATCCAGCTTGAATGGCAGCGTTCCTTGCCGCTCTTCTCTGTATTGATGTTCCCCCTGAGGGTATACAGATCATAAGATAGGGAGGAAAGAAGATCCATTTACCATGAATCTTTCTAATGTAAAATTTAAGCATACTTTCTACGATATCATAATCAGCGATGACTCCATCTTCCATTGGTTTTATAGCTATGATACTGTCAGGCGTTCTACCCAGCATTTCTCTGGCTTCACTTCCAATAGCAAAAATCTTGCCCGACTCTTTATCCATGGCTACTACGGAAGGTTCATTAAGAACAATACCTTCGCCTTCAACATAGATTATTATGCTGGTGGTTCCAAGGTCTATTCCAATTTTTTTGCTTAAAGAAAACATTATTTAGTCGTTAGTATTTACTAAATACTTCTCCTTTTGATTTTTGCTCCTAGTCTGGATAATTTCTTTTCCAGTCTTTCGTAGCCTCGATCGACATGATATATCTCATTGACTTCGGTTACTCCTCTGGCTGTCAATCCAGCCAGGATAAGAGCTGCCCCTCCTCTTATATCAGGAGCTATAACGGAGGTTCCGCGCAAGGAAGAAACTCCTTTTATCTCTATTCCTGACTCTTTTTCTTTAATTTGTGCTCCCATTTTTCGTAATCCCGGAACATGGGTAAGTCTTCTCCTCCAGATAGTCTCGGTAATGAAACTTGTTCCTTGAGCCAGACAGGCAAGGGCTGAGATTTGAGGCTGCAGGTCTGTAGAAAAGCCAGGATAGGGAAGAGTTTTTACCTTAATCGGTTTTAGAATACTTCCTCCTTTAACCCTTATTCTTTGGTTGCTAACCTTGGTGTCCGCCCCCATCTCTCTTAATTTACTAAGAATTATTTCCAGATGCTCAGGATAGACTTGTTCTAATATCACTTCCCCTTTTGTAATAATAGCTGCCATTATCAAAGTTCCTGCTTCGGCTCTATCAGGAATTATGGAGTGCTTTGTCGAATGAAGCTCTTTTACTCCTTCTATTTTTATTAATTTTGTTCCTTCTCCTTCTATCTTTGCCCCCATCTTTTTTAAAAAAATTGCTGTATCTACTGTTTCAGGTGTACAGGAAGCGTTTTTAATCAAAGTCATGCCTTTGGCTAGGGTAGCGGCAAACATTAGATTTTGTGTGGCCCCCACACTGGGAACATCTAGATAGATATTACTTCCACAAAGATTTCTTTTTGCATGTGCTTCAATATACCCATCTCTAACCTCTATTTTTGCCCCCAATTGCTCCAGTCCTTTAAGATGGAGGTTTATCGGTCTTTTTCCTATATCACATCCTCCAGGAAGAAAAACACGTGTCTCTCTCTGGCGGGCTAAGAGAGGTCCTAAAACTAGAATAGAAGTTCGTACCAGTTTTGCTAGATCATAAGGAGCTTCGTTATAAGAAAGCTCACCAGAATCTATTTTCAAAATTCCATTTTCTCTTGTAATTTTAGTTCCTAATCTTTCCAATACTCTGGACATAGCCAGTATATCTGTAAGACAAGGAACATTCTCAAGGCAGATTTTTCCCTCTGTTAGTAGGCAAGCAGCCATAATAGGAAGAGCAGCATTTTTTGCTCCGCTCACCTTAAGCTTTCCTTTAAGGGGAAAACCTCCCTCTATAATGAATTTCTCCATTGTTTTTTCCTAGCGTTTAGCGTACAGCGGGTAGCGTATAGAAAAAGACATCTTGCAGCGTATAGTTTTTCTCTAAACGCTATACGCTAACCGCTATACGCTAGATTATTCTAATCTCCGCTTCTTCCTTCAAAGCCTTCCGCCATTCTTGCAGGTCTTTTTCCACCCTTTCTTGTCTTAAATATTCTTCGATTATTGTTTCGTACTGGGCAAAAAGGAGCTCTTTTCTATCTTTCAATTGAATGATATAAAAAAGATTTCCCTCTTTTATCAGCCTTATTTCTCCTATTCTCATAAAAGAGATAACTTCTCTTAAGAATGGTGCTAAATCCTTCAACCTGAGTGGTCCTAACTCGCCTCCTTGTTCTGCATTAGGACCTTGAGAAAATTCTCTGGCCAGAATAGAAAAATCTACTCTTTCCTTTGATAATTGAAAAATATTTTCTGCTGTTGAAATGGAATCTTTGTCTGGCATAACAATGAGAGCTATTTTGATTTTTCCTATATCTTTTAGCTTCTCTTCATAATAATAACAAAACTGTTTAATTTCCTCTTCTCCTTCTCTTTCTCCTTGTAAATATTGCTTCAATTTTTGATAAAACTCTTCAAGCTCCTCTTCCTCAACTTTTATTTTTTCACTAATTTGCATTCTCTTTTGATTAATCAGTATTTGTTGTAGGAACATCCCTTCTAGCCACCCTCTGTACTCTGCTAAAGGTAACTTACCCTCTCTTAATATTAGTTCAAATTCGGTCTCGGAAAAATTTGCTTTGATCTTAGATAGATATTCTTCCACCACTTCAGAGCTTACGGTTATTCCTTCTTTTTTAGCTTCTTGCTTAAAGAGACAGCTATCTATCATATTCTCGATTTCCCATTTTCCCTGATTCAGGAATCTTTCTTGCTCTAACTGTCTCTGGGTGAGAATCTCTCCGTTGACTACAGCTACTATTTTATCGATTAACTCAGCCGAATAGGCCAAAGAAGTTAATCCCCTTCCTACCCAGAGAGAAATCAGCCCCCAGATAAAAAAATTCCGATAGGAAAAAATTAACTTCATTTTCTGATTCCTTTTTCTTAATATATCACATCTTTTAATTCGTGTAAAATCCTTCCCAGCCAGATTAATGACCGCTCTTCCTTATTTTTTTTAACTATAGCTAAGTTTCTTTCATCGAGAGGAAAGGGCTGAACATTGGGCCATAGTCTTTCTTTGATTTTGTCTCGCTCCTCCTCTCCTAAAGGATTAAAGGGGGAGAAAGTAGCCCAGATTTTAGATCCTTTGCTTCTTAAAGAAATGATTCCCAGTTCTTTTGCTATAAGTTTTATCCGCAGGAGATGAATTAGATTTCTAACTTGAGAAGGAAGTGGCCCATAGCGATCGCGTAGCTCCTCTTTAAATTTAAGAATTTCCTCTTCATTTTTTATCTTTCCTATCCTGCGATAAAGATCGAGTCTTTGCTCCTTATAAGGTACATATAAGGGAAGAATTCTTGCTTCTACTTCTAGATCTAAGCTAAGAGGCAAAGGGTGACTGACTTTTTCTCCCTTTAATTTTTTGACTTCCTCACTTAAAAGCTGATTGTAAAAAGTGAATCCTACTGCTGCTATGTGGCCGTGTTGTTCTTTTCCCAAAAGATTACCTGCCCCCCTTATTTCTAAATCCTGCATAGCTATGCGCAGTCCCGACCCTGCTCCTTTAAACTGATTAATGGTTTCCAGCCGTCGACGAGCTTCCTCCCTAAGAGATTTAGCTGGGGTAAGAAGAAAATAGGTATATCCTTTTAATCTACCTCTACCTACTCTTCCTCTTAGTTGATAAAGATCAGCCAGACCAAACTGCTCTGCACCCTCCACAATCAGGGTGTTTACATTAGGCATGTCTATACCGGATTCGATAATGGTAGTGCAAACTAAGATATTGTATTTTCGCTCTAAGAAATCTTTAGTAACACTTTCTAGCTCCCTCGAAGGCATTTTTCCATGGGAAACGGCAATAGAGCTTTGAGGAACTATTCTTTTTATTTTTTCTGCAACTCTATAGATATCCTTAATTCTGTTGTAAAGATAGAAGACCTGGCCCCCTCGCTCTAATTCCTTAGTTACGGCTCTTTTTATTAATGCCTCATCATATTCTCTTACCTCAGTTTTCACATTTTGTCTCTCTTGAGGAGGGGTGAAGATGGTACTCATCTCTCTAATTCCTACGAGAGACATATATAAAGAACGAGGGATGGGAGTGGCACTTAGACTTAGTACATCTACTGAGCTGTTGAATTCTCTCAGTTTTTTCTTGTGTATGACTCCGAATCGCTGTTCCTCATCGATAATTACCAACCCCAGGTCTTTAAAATCTACATCTTTTTGAATTAACCTATGAGTTCCTATGATAATGTCTACTCTTCCTTCTTTTAAATCTATAAGGATATTTTTCTGTTTAGATGAGGTTTGAAAACGAGAAAGCACTTCTATAGAAATAGGATAGGCGGCCATTCTTTCTGTGAATATTCGGTAGTGCTGTTCAGCCAAGATAGTAGTAGGAGCGAGGATGGCTATCTGTTTATTATCCATTACTCCCTTAAAAGCTGCTCGGATAGCCACCTCTGTCTTTCCATAACCTGCATCTCCACAAACTAGTCTATCCATAGGACTGGAATTTTCCATACTTTGTTTTATCTCCTCAGTAGCTTTTAACTGATCGGCAGTTTCTTCATAGGGGAAAGAGGATTCAAACTCTAATTGCCAATCTTTATCAGGGGAAAAGGAGTGACCGAGTACTGTCTTTCGCATAGAGTAGAGTCTAAGAAGAGAAGAAGCAATTTCTCGAGCTGCTTTTCTAACTCTTTTCTTCGTCCACCTCCAATATCCTCCTTCCAGGTTGTGGATAGGAGGAGGACAATCGGAATCTCCCACATATTTGTGCAGGCGTCCTAACTGATACACAGGAACATAAAGACGGTCAGATCCCTTATAGTCAACACGAAAATAATCGTGGTTTATTCCTTCTGCTTCAAGGGTTTCTATTCCACTGAATTTACCTACTCCATAGTCAATATGTACTACATAATCACCTTCTGTAAGCTCTGTCCACCTTTTAATCTTTCTTTCTTCTTCGCCGCCCCACCTTTGCCGTCTTTCTCTATAACGCTTAAAAATATCTTCATCAGTGATAAAAACTTGTTTTGCATCTTCAAAGGCAAAACCTTTTCTTAGATCACCTATAGCCATAAAAAGAGAAGGTAAGGAATCTTCTAATAAAGAAAACTTTTCTTGCAATGGTATTTGTAGTTTTTTCTCTTCAAATAATTCTTTTAATCTTTTTCCCTGACCCTGATTGGGGACCAACAGAATCACTTTGTAATTTTTCTCCCTCCACGATTTTATGTCCTGAACCAATAAGTCAAAGTGTCCCTGATAAGAAGTCAAGGAAGAGCAAGATAAAGAAAGAGTGTGTTGAGGTTTTGTCCAGGGAATTTTTTGATGGAGAGTAGAGAGATATAGATGCGACTTTCTTAAAAAATCCTTAAAAACTTCCGTCTCTGAATATTCCCAATTTTCCATCTGTTCCTGAATCTGGCCCGGTTCGTCTAAGATAATAATAGAAGAGGAGAATGCCTGGAATAAGGGGGAAAGTTTTTCTTTCATCTTTTCAGCTAAAATCTTCTCATTTCTTGAAGATAATATAACTTCTTTTCTTTTTCTGATGGAGGATTGAGTAAGGGGGTCAAACTCCCGCATAGATTCTATAGCGTCTCCAAAAAGCTCAATTCTAATAGGGTGAGAATAAAGGGGAGAATAGAAATCTATAATTCCCCCTCGGGATGCATAATCTCCTTTTTCTTCTACGAGGGGGGAAAACTCATATCCTGCTTGCACTAAGTATTCTAAGAGGGTATCTCGATTAATTTTATCTCCTTTTTCCAGTCGAAGGCTATCTTTTTCCAGAGCAGAAAGAGATGATACTTTTTGACAAACCCCAGCAAGAGAGGCTACTACTAAAATACTATTCTCTTTGCCTAATTGATGTAGGATCCTGAGGCGTTTTCCGTCTGAATCTTCTTCCTGGGGAGAAAGAAAGAAGATTTCTTTAGAAGAGGGAAAAAAGGTAAGTAGGTCTTCGTAGATATTCTGAGCCTCTGAATCTCTGGGTGCGATAAATAAAAAAGTTCCCTTTATTTCATCTCTTAAAAGGGCTGTTACGTAGGATTTAGCTTCTGGAGTTAGTCCATATAGCCAATAAGGACCGGCTCCCTTTTTTATATCCCTAAAACATTCTTTAATTTTATCTATTATCACTTACAATTTTTTCTCTTCCATATCCTGGGCCCAATATGCTCGGGTAAATAGCTCTGGCTATTCAGCCATTTCCTGCGTTAATATGCTCGGGTAAATAGCTTTAGCTATTTAGCCATTCCTTTTTGTAAAGACTCCACTAAATCATCCATCTCTCCATTAAGGATGCTCTCCAGTTTATGTAAAGTGAGATGAATGCGGTGGTCAGTCACTCGGTTCTGGGGAAAATTATAAGTTCTGATGCGCTCAGATCTTTCTCCACTTCCAATTTGGGTTTTTCTTTGTGAGGAAATTTCTTGGGCTTGCTTCTTCATTTTTCTCTGAAGAAGTTCAGCCCGTAGAACCCGCATCGCTTTAATCTTATTTTGGTGTTGGGATCGCTCGTCCTGACATTGGACGACAATTCCTGTGGGCTGGTGAGTAATTCTTACTGCTGAATCAGTGACATTTACGTGCTGGCCTCCTGCTCCTTGAGAATGAAAAGTGTCTATACGCAGGTCCTCAGGTTTTATCTTTATCTCTACCTCTTCAGCTTCGGGAAGGACAGCTACGGTGACCGTGGAGGTATGAATTCTTCCACTCGATTCGGTTATAGGAACTCTTTGAACTCTATGTACGCCGCTCTCGTACTGTAAGGTAGGGAAAACTTTCTTGCCTGTTACAGCAAAGATAATCTCTTTAAATCCTCCTCTATCTGTAGGATGATGGTTTATATTTTCTATTTTCCATCCCCTTTCTTCTCCAAAACGGCTGTACATCTCATATAAATCAGCAGCGAATAAAGCTGCCTCTTTTCCTCCCGCTCCTGCTCGAATCTCCATAATTACATTTCTGGAGGAATAATCTTTACCAGAAGAATAATCTTTACTGGAAAGAGAATGCAAAAGTTTTTTCTCTAAATTTTCTAACTGAGCTTTCAATTCTTTTTTTTCTTTTTCAGCCAGTTCTCTTATCTCTTCTTCCTCTTCATCAAGAAGCATTTCTTCCAGCTTTTTGAGCTCTTCTTCTGTTTTCTTATATTTTTGCCAGAGAGAAACTATCTTCTCCAACTCTCCATGTTCCTTACCATAGGTTTCCAGAAGCTGTCTATTTTCCAAAATGTGGGGTTTGGAGAGCAGTTCATTAAGCTCTTCATACCGTTTTTCCATCTTTTCTAAATCAGAAATGTGAGACTCTTGCATTTTATCCTAATCCTTTCCCTGACTATATTATATTATCTCCAGCTTCCTTTGTCAATTTTCCGATTTCATATTTGCGATTTCATATGGTTTTCTCGTAGATGTTGAATCAAGGAGGGATTGAAAAAATGGTAAAGTAGGAAGGCAGTTTTATATGAGAAAACTTAAGGTTTTGGAAGCTCTAGAATTATTTAGAATCTCCTTTTTCTCTTAACTTCATCGCTTCAGCCATTATCTCAATAAGCTCTTCCTCTCGAAAAGGCTTGGCTATAAAAAAATCGACACTGGACTCTTTTATCTCTTTCTTGGCTACTTGGATTCCCCAACCAGTAATCATAACAACTGGGGTCCTGGGCTCTATCTCTTTAATTAGCTTGGCTAGCTGCCAGCCCGGGATCTCTGGCATCCCCAGGTCAGTGAAGACCAGGTCCACTTTCTCTTTTTTAAACAGCTCTATTCCTTCTTTTGCACTGGAGGAGGAGATTACGCGGTGTCCTCCTGCCGTAAGCATATCTTCTAAGGCCTCACGAACGGTATCCTCATCATCTACAACAAGAATAGTTGCTTTCTTAATCCCTTCAGGGATTACAGCTTTTTTCTCTTTCTCTGCCTCTGCCTGCGGGATAGGCAGTTTTACAGTAATGGTCGTTCCTTTTTTCTCTTCGCTGTGGATTTCTATTTCCCCTTCATGTCTGGTTATTATCCCATGAGATACACTCATTCCTAATCCATCTGACTGAGGGCCTTTGGTGGTAAAGTAGGGGTCAAATATTTTTCTTTTTACTTCCTCGGACATTCCTGGCCCTGTATCAGTTACCAAGATACAAGCTTGATCTTCATCTTTTTTTGTCTTGATGGTAATTCTTCCTCCTTCAGGTATAACGTCAATGGCATTGATGATTATGTTAGTTATAACTTCTCTTAGCTCAGAAGCATTACCGAAAACGGGTGGGAGCTCATCCAGGCTGGTGGTGAGAGTGATAGTAATCCCTTTTTTCTGTGCCTCATCTTTCCAGCGAGACCTGGTTATCTCAACAGCGTCCTCCACTATTTTCTTAAGATCTACTCTGATAAACCTTTTATCAGCTTTAACTCGACTAAATTCCTGAATCCTTTTTACAGTCTCCGCTCCGTCAAAAGCTGAGGCCTCGATAATCTTGAGTTTTCGTTTAATTTCGCTAATTTCCATCTTTTCTATTCGTTGGGAGAGGATCTGAGTATTACCCACAATAACAGCGAGGAGGTTGTTAAAGTGATGGGCCACTCCCCCAGCCATCTCTCCTAAGGCTCTCAATCTTTCTGAACGAACAAGCTCTTCGTATAATCTTGCATTTTCAAAAGCTACAGAGGCTTGCGAAGCGGCAGTGGAAAGTAAGGTCTGCTCTTCCTCAGAATAGCCCTTCTCCGAGAGTTTTTCTCCCAGAGTGATTACTCCTATTAGTTTGTCTCTTGTTATTAAAGGGATAAATAGCTCTGCTTTAAGCCTCTCCAGCTCTTTTGCTTCGCTTTTTCCAAGGTCTTTAAGCTTAGAGAGAAGGTCTATATCGTATTTAGTCAAAATCTCTTTCTTTTCCCTCATCCAGGTTAACAGGGGATTATCTTTTTTCAATCTAAAAGAAGAGACATCCAGACCCAGGGAGGCTCTTAAATAAAGCTGCCCTTCTTCATTGATGAGTAAAATAGCCACTTTATCCGTCTGCATTGTCTTGCTGAATGTACTCATGGTAGAATATATTAATTCATTAAAGTCAAGAATGGTTACTATCCCCTGGGCAAACTTTTTCAAGATTTGGTAATAATCGAGCCTTTCCCGGAAAAATAACCGGTCAACCCAGCGCTGCAGGCGCTCTCTTAAGGGCTGGAAGAGAAGAGCAATGCCAATGGCTATCAAGATGGCAACCAGGGAGATGCTCACCACTCCCCCCAGGGTCCTCTCTAAAACGAAAATCATAAATAAATGCATACTGGCAATAATGATGGTTAAGGCGAAATAGACAGAGCCTTTGCGTATGACAATATTGATATCGAGGAGTTTGTATTTTAGAATAACATAAGCAATAAGAAGAGCATTTATGGTATTTAGTAGAACATCCAGAGGATATCTTCCTAATTTCGTAAGGTTAGTAAGTACGCCGGCACTCATAATGATTATCCCTACTAGAAGATACTTAAGCCTATTTCGATAGAAGCTGTCTTTTACTTTCTTATACCTTTGTATTAAATTGAATGTGGCAAGTCCTACAAAGAGGAACCAATCTATACCCGCAAAGAGTACGGCTATTCCCAGTTCGTAATAAAAAATACCTTCTGAGACATAAGCTTCTTTTACAAAATACCCCATTGCATTGGCTGTAAGAAGAGAAACATAGAGTAAAATTCCTAAATAGAGCCATATTTTCTGTTTTTTTATTTCCAGGAAAGCTCTTATAAAAGAGTAGAATAATATAGGCATTGCGGCCGTTCCAGCTATCATAAACTTATTCCAGAAAAGAGTTGTTCCAAAGGAAGGCTCAGCATGCATGAAAAATGAGCCCAGGCTCCAG
>JAUVZS010000241.1:0-3079 GCA_030602435.1 Clostridia bacterium | reverse complement strand
GTTTTTAATAATTCAGCCCGAATAGGCGAATAAGTTAAGCCTGAATTTGGATTCTGCATAATCTTCTGGGATTGGGTAATTATGGCCTGGACTATATTGGGGTGAGAGTGTCCCAGACAGGTAACTCCCCAGCCCCCTGTAAAATCAATATATCTTTTCCCCTCCTCATCCCAGACCAGGGAACCCTTCCCCTTCTCTATGGAAATAGGCATCTTCTTAAAAAATGGTGCAAAATAACTATCTTCTACCTCTATCGTTTTTTCAGATTTTCTCATATGTCATCTCTAAATAGTGACATATGTCACTATAGATTATTTAAAAATAAATCAACTTATTATCTGATATCATTTTACCCTGAATCCAACAATTCTTTTTCTCTTTTAACACTGTTATTGTTAAATGATTTTTAATAATAATAGCATTATTTCTAAAATCTATCAAATAGACAAATTGGAGAGCCTCTGAAAAATGGACTTTAACTACCTTGCGGAAAAGTAAGCACTTGCTGGGAAGGAAAGATAGCCACCCCCCTCCAACGCAGGGAAAGGCTATTTTAGGGATAGGTACAGACTAAAGCCGCTAAATTTTTAGACATATCCTACAGGATTGTAAAAGTATAAGATGGAAAAGTACAGGATGGAGAACAATGAAGATTGCTTCGCTTCGCTCGCAATGACAAAAATAAGAAAAAAAAGTAACCTCATAGCCCCTCTTGCAAGTATCCCAGGAATTTTTCTATCTCTTCTACAAATTTTTTTGAGACTGATTCAAACCTTTCTGCAAGACGGTCGATTCTATCTCCCTTTAACTCAAACCCGTAGATACTTCGAAAAAGATGTCTAAAAGCCAAATATTCATCTAAATCTGCTGCAAGTTCCTCTGATATGACCCGAGGTCTGATTCCTTTAATAGGGATAGTCATCCTATACAGTAAGACCTTATGCCATCTTTCAGTCTCCTCATAGCCCTGGTTTAACTCTACAGCTATCTCTTTAAAGATTCTCTCACAACAGTTATAAAAATCATGTAAAATAGAGCCCCTGGCCCGTTTGTAAATCACACCCTTTTTGCTCTTGAGGGAATCCAGCTCGGACTCAAGCTCCTTGAGACTTTGTAATTCTCCTTCAACATGGGAGATGATCTCTAAAAGAGCAAGTTTATCCTTTTTCATATAAAACTACCCCCTCTTCTTCCACTTTTTTCCGGGTATCTTCATCCAGGGATTCCCAGGGTTTAAGATCTACAGAAAAATTGCTCTCACCTAAAAGAAAAGCATAAGCCTTGAGAAAAAGAGCTTCATCAAGCCCTTTAATGGCCATATCAATATCCGAATGTTTGGCAAATCTTCCCTTTTTCAATACGGAGCCAAAAAGATATGCTTTTTCATAAGGAAACCGCTTTGCCAGAACTAGGGAAAGTTTTTTTGCCTCTCGGAGAGCCTCTATTCTTTGCTTCTCTCTTCTTTCTTCTTTTAAATCAAAAATTGTAGAGAACTTCATCTAGTCTCCTTTTTATGTAAGGCCACTTTTTTGCGGTTCCAGTTTAATTATAGCAGAGAATAAAAGGGCGACAAGAAATGAAATGTCCTATTCAGGTGGAGATTCTTCTTCCCTGAGCTGGATGTGAAGTTCTTTGAGCTGCTCCTCGTCCACAGGGGAAGGAGCCTGAGTTAAAAGAGAGACTGCCTTTTGAGTTTTAGGGAAGGGAATAACCTCTCTTATTGACTCTACCCCAGCTAGTATCATTACTAATCTGTCCAGGCCAAAAGCGATTCCTCCATGAGGAGGAGCTCCAAAAGAGAGGGCATCAAGGAGAAAGCCGAATCTTTCTCTTGCACTGGCTTCATCTATTCCTAAAATCTTCAAAACCCTCTCTTGAATCTTTCTTTTATGAATCCTGATACTTCCTCCACCGATTTCCTCTCCATTGAGGACGATATCATAGCTGCGGGTTTTTACTTTCTCCGGAGCTTCTTCCAGTAAAGGCAGGTCTTCTTCCCTGGGCGAGGTGAAAGGATGGTGGCAGGGAGTCAGTTCACCCTCCTTATCGCGCTCAAAAAGGGGAAAATCAGTCACCCAGGCTGGCTTATAAGTATTCTCAGGAATTAGATTGAACTTTCTGGCCAGGTGAAGGCGAAGATGGGCCAGGGACTCGGCTACTATTTCTTTTTTGTCAGCTATAAAGAAAAGAGCATCTCTCTTCTTTCCCTCCATAGATTCTATTATTTTCAAAAGAATGCTTTGGGGAATAAATTTGACCAGAGGAGATTTTATTCCCTTTTCTGTAAGAAGAAACCAGGCCAGTCCTTTCGCTCCATAAAGAGTAACCCAGCGGGATAACTCCTCTAAATCCTTACGAGAAAGAGAAGCTCCTCCGGAAAGCCTTAGTCCCTTAACCTGTCCTCCTTTCTCCAGAGCTTTCTGAAAAATTCCAAACTCAGTTTTGCCAGCCAACTCTGATATATCCTTTAATTCCAATCCGAATCGAATATCAGGTCTATCAGTACCGAAGCGACTCACAGCCTCCTCGTAGCTGAAGCGAAGAAAAGGAAGAGAAAGAGAGATTCCCAGAATCCTCTTAAATATGTTCGTCAGCATTTCCTCTGTAAGGACATAAATATCCTCTTCAGAAATAAATGATGCCTCTATATCTATTTGGGTAAACTCCGGTTGTCTGTCTGCCCGCAGGTCTTCATCCCGAAAGCATCTCACAATCTGGAAATATTTATCAAAGCCGGCCACCATTAAAAGTTGTTTGAAAAGCTGGGGAGATTGAGGAAGGGCATAAAATTCCCCTGGATTCACCCGAGAAGGAACCAGATAATCCCTTGCTCCTTCTGGAGTACTGCGGGTAAGAAAAGGAGTTTCTATCTCCATAAATCCCTTTTTATCCAGGAAATTGCGTACTTCTTTGGTCACCTCGTAACGCAACTTAAGATTTTTTTGCATAACTGGCCTTCGTAGGTCCAGATACCTGTATTTTAACCTTACATCCTCACTTGTCTCTATTTCATTCTCTATAGGAAAAGGAAGAGATTGAGAGATATTGAGAATCTCTAAATTTTCCACCATTACTTCTA
>JAUVZS010000168.1:0-4094 GCA_030602435.1 Clostridia bacterium | reverse complement strand
AATACGCACGACGCAATACGAATTAATCAATCTTTATTATAGACTCATCTAGTTTTCTTAAGATGAAGTTTCTTTTCCCTAGCTTTTCTTCTACAGAGTTGATCATTACTCCTTTGTGCCCTGCGTAGATCAATTTATCGCTATAATCTAAGAGTCCGTTCTTATTAGAATCCTCGTAAAGGATGAGGGTATGGCTGAAGTTATCCTCTTTCTCCTCCTTGCTTAAGATAAGGCCACTTATTCTTATTTCTCCTTCTGATGTACCGATGTGAATAACGGCGTCCTTCCCTTCTTCATCTATAAATCTTTCATAAGAATTTGCCAGGAGCGTCCCTTCAATATTACGGATTTCGATACAAAGGGGTACTGTTGCTTTCAGATAATATGGTATAAGGTAATATTTCTCATCCTCTGTGTCCATTGCCAGGACGGTACATTCCAGACTTATTTTATTAATGATTTTGCCAGCAAGGCTATAAATCAAGATCTGATTTCCATAAACAGGTATATAGACTTGGCCGTTTTCCAGGGTCAGGGGCCCCAGAGGAACAAAATCCTCATAAAGACCTTCTAGTTTTACCTCTTTCTTTAAATTTTCTTGCTCATCAAAGATATATAAACTGTCAGAAGCTAAAAGATAAATATCTCCGGTTTCTTCATCGAGGTCAATTCCCCTGGCTCTGATTTCCTTTTCCCAGGTATAAAATTGACCTCCTACCTCAGAAATACACTCTACCTTCGGTCTGAAATGATGGTTTAGATTTCCCTCTTCGTCAAGAATCTCTATTTGTCTGTCTTTACTATTATTTATCACATAAATTTGATTGTCTTGGGAAATGGCTATATCCAGATAATGGGAAAGAGGCTTTTTGATAATTCTTTTGAATCTAAAGTATTTGTCAAAAATCTGAATTTTCCCCTTGCCCGAGATATAATACCCATTCTGGTAAGCTAATCCCTGAGGTGTCCAATCCTTGAAAATCTCATTGGTAGCAAGTTTAAGAACTCTTTCGTCTATGGGCAGGTTATATATTCCCTCTCCCAAATCTTTAGCCGCCGTGTATTGAAGATCTTTATTTCCCATAGTTCTCAAGGCAGAGATAATCAAATCAGCACATTCTATACCAATGGGGTTGGGAAGTTCTGCCTGATGGTCGGTTGGATCATCTCTTTCTCCTCTATAGTCTGCTCCCCAAAGCCAGGGAACCCCTCTTAGAGCTTCTATATATCTAATCAATTTATTCTCATGGTCAGATAGTCTACTGATACAGTGGACAGAGGGTTTGATCCCTCTATCATAATCTTCGGCGGCAATATTACTGGGATGCGAGGGATCTTCTTTGCCAGGGGAGGATAAAAACTGGCCATTATAGCTAGCTTCGGCTCTGAACCTAGCTGTTCCTGCCTTTTTCTCCAGTCTAATAGTCCAGCCCTCTTTGGATATAGAACTTTGCGCATATTCAATAATATCCCATCCGGAGAATTTTCCCTCTTCAGGACCTTTAGCCGTAAAGACATTGGAATACCACTTATAATTTGAGTCTGGATGGGATGGTTGCATTTTCGGCATTATTTTGTACCACTTTATGACTGGCTTTCCCCATAGCTCTTCATTCCATCTTTTAAGGGTTTCGCTTTCCGTAGAATATATTATGTTGTCCACCTTTATCCTGTCCGGCAGCGAATCATCACATCCTAAATAATAGTTTCCTTGCCTATCTTTCGCTACGGCAAATAAATCTACATTATCCTCATAGCCAACCAGTTTACTAGAGTTGTCAGGGATATCTTCTGAGGATGTAGAGACAATGAGAAGTTTATCGAGGGTGGGTTTCTTTGTTTGTTTTAAGGTAAGATTTTGCTGGGCATTTATTAAAGATGCCAAAATACGTGAAGATTTTTCGGAAGAAATTTGAGAATCACCTTCTGAGGCAGCGAACGTCCTTCCAGCATAAAGAAGCAGCCCGAAACCAATCAAGCCGCATATCAATATCTTTTCTACATATCTTCTCATGTATTTTTTTCAGTCCTATTACTGGCGTAGATGGCTAATTTATTTGCTTGTTTAAATACTAGAATTTTCCCCTGGGGATCATTTTTAATCCATTGATTGACGATCTCCTGTGGATTTTTTGCTAGATAAAGATGAGCCGCCTCAACGATATTATCATCAAGCTCAGAATATAACCAGATTTTGCTTACTTTTCCCATAAAGTGAGCCATCTTATATGCTTTTTGTTTGTATAATCTATAGTTCTTTTTAACTTCGGCTGCAAGAAGGTTCTTTGGTTTATCTAAAGTCAAGGGATCGTAAAAGAATTCTTTAGTTTTTTTAGCCGGGCCCAAACCCTGGTAACCTCCATTGCAGGCAGCTAGCCAGAGAATTTCGCCCTGAGCGAGAACAGCATTTTTTGTCAAATCAACCCCTCTTTGTGCTGCATAGAGAGTTTCATCATAAGGATATCCTCCAGGTGAGACAATAATGTATTTCTGGGGTTGGAGTTTAAAACTCGTCGTTTGGTCAACTATTTTAATACCTTCTCTGGTTACAGTTTCTGCATCTCCTGCCGCAGCCCAAATGAGTTTTTCAGCACCAATAGTGGCTAGTGTGTAGATGGGTCTATCCTGGACGATGAGCTGCATAGTTTCTAGCATGTCCTCGGCAACAGGGTTAGTTTTCCTTTCTGGGTCAGGATGCCAGGGATGTCTCCCAAGTGTGGCCTCAGGCTCTAAAGCCAGCCCATGATTCATCTCTATGGTTCTAAAAGAACAACATCCCGGGAGAAAGTATTTGACGACATTGGAATAGCCAGCAAAATAATGATTTTTCATATTAGCCGTAACTAAGAATAAGTCTGTATCCAGGGTTTCCTTGTCTACTTCAACTTTTGTTCCTCTACCGGTTATACCTACTCCCTCCATTGGTTTTTCGCAGTCATGAATCAAAATACCGTAGTGGAGATGATATTTCTTGGCACTATTTTCAATAAATCGAGCTATTCTGAAGTTTCCCTCATCATCTGGATCATGCGACCCGGTTGTGATTATGTATTGAATGTGATTTGCTTCCTTTAATCTTTTTGCACAGGCTTCAATCTGCTCCTTATATGGTTGTTTTCTGGTAGTATCCGCAACAAGGGCACATATTCTTTTACCTCTGACTATTTCTTCCAATTTTTCCCCAGCGAGGGGTTTGTTTAATGCCTTTTCTAGAATCTCATTGGTGCTTCTACTCTCTTCTATCTTTTTTGGCTCGATAATTTCCGTCCTCTCCTCAGGTAATTCCAGTAAAACATTTCCTTTACCATAAGGTAATTTAACCTTCATTCTCTACCTTTTTAAATAAACCCTGTTAGAGAATCTTTCTCTAACAGGGTGAATGGCTTGCTCCGTTAGGTAGCAGGCATACTGAGATTGCACTATCCAAAGCCTCTTCCCCTTAGGTAATGTTCCTATCTAATGGGATACCTCCAAGCCGTTTTTCAAGCTACCTAGTGGGGTTTACCAGTGTCCGTGTTTTCTGAAGTACTCGAAGAGTTTTTCTACATCACTAGATGCCGACTTAATAGCTAGAGTTCCTACATAAATCAAGACTGAAAATTGCCAGCAGTCTTCCGGACCCAATATCAGCCCACAGTGGACATCCTCTTTTCTTTCCAGTTGTCTGGAGAAATATCCAACAGCTTTATCTAGTGAACCCTCGAATACGTCAATGGTATGGGTTTCATTATTGTACTTTAATGTAGGAAAAGAAATCCCTCGCATCAACAAGAATCTAGCAACCTCATTCTCATCAACTTCATAATCTTCGTCAAAATCAAAGCCTTCAAATTGAGGAAAATTTCCGGGAAGGATAATGGTAGGTTTGTGTGCTACCACCTTACCTTTTCGCACCACCGTGTCCCCAATATTAATTGCCGATTTAGCTAAAGATACATAGGGAAGTTCAGTATTTTCAAAGGCTAAGAGAGTGCGTAAGCGCACTTTTAAAATCCTCGTTTCTTTAACAGCTTTGTCCCATTTTTCTTGTAAGTCCATCTAATTTCCTCCGCTTTAGTTTATTATAAGGAATAATATTGTCAAGGTGTTCTGAG
>JAUVZS010000209.1:0-3514 GCA_030602435.1 Clostridia bacterium | reverse complement strand
CTGGAGGGTAGACGTGAATCTGGGCTGGTATTTTCAGTGAAGTTACGAACATCCAAGCCAGAGGAATTAAAAAAGTGATTGCACCAAGTATAACAACTAAATAGACAATCCCATACCGTATCATATGGGACATTTTTTTGTTCCTCATTTATTATCCTTCTTCTCTTCCATAATACACCCATCTTGCTGAACTTTTGAAAAGGCTCCAAGCAAGTGTAAATACGATGACAAACAGAATCCAAGCCATAGCACAGCCATAACCCATCTTAAAGTAACGAAACGATACACGGTACAGGTAAAGGGAGTAAAATAAAGTACTATTTGCTGGCGCCCCATCTGTCATAATATAAGCTTGGGTAAATATCTGAAATGCTCCTATTAAATTGATTATCAGTATAAACAGTATAGTAGGAGTTAACAGGGGAAGAGTTATATGAACAATTTTGTGTAGCCAGTTAGCTCCATCTAATTCGGCTACTTCATAAAGTTGTCTGGGAACACCGGTTAACCCAGCTAATAGAATAATCATTGTTTGCCCTGAAGCCCAAACACTCATTATTACATATCCAGGTTTTGACCAGTTAGGATCACTGAACCAGCTAGGAGCAGGCAATCCTAGTGCTCGCAAAATCTCATTTACTATTCCGTATCGAGAATTAAGGATCCAAACCCAAAGCATACCCATGGCTACAAAAGGTATAATGCTTGGCAAAAAGTAAATTGCTCTAAATACAGATCTACCTTTTATATTTGTATTTAAAAGTAAAGCTATGATTAGACCCACTACTAGTGAAAAAGGAATAAAAAGCGCAGCATAATAGAATGTATTGTACAAGGAAGTTGTAAATAGACCGTCTTCAATAAACAACTCCTTATAATTTAATACCCCTATCCAGCGAGACGCTCCTACTAGACTATAAGAAGTAAAAGAATAATAGAAAGTAGCTATAAAGGGATAAAGATAGAAAACGCTAAATCCAATTAGGAAAGGAGAAACAAATAATAAACCGTTTCTTGTATTAGCCACTCTTGATTTGCTAATTTTAAATTTCATTTGGGTTTTCCGGCCAGGCCCAGAGGATTTTTCTGAGCCTGGCTTTTCAAGGGATTACTTATACCTTTCCATCTCTCTTTGAACAGCTTCCTCAACATCTTTTAGGGCTTGCTCAGCAGTTTTTTTGCCATATATAGCATACTCAACCGCTTGTTTTAACTGGTCCCTATAAAACCATAAAGCAGCTACTTTTGGCCAAGGATGAGTGAGTTCAATAGCTTTCGTGCATTCTTCTACTTTGGGATTAGAAGCAAACATCCACAAATCGGAATACTCTGGCCGGGAAACTAGGTCCCCTACTTGTAGAGACCAAATCGGCATGGCGTTGATTGAGTACCATCTCATAAACTCCCAAACCGCCCCGGGATATTCTTTTATTCCTTTTGCTCCTACCGGCACGAAGATAAGAGTTCCTTCAGATATCCCTGCATTCTTACCTCCCTTTGGAATAGGCACATACCGAGTCATCCCATAATCAATGTCAGGTCCATATTTATCAATCTGAGACCAAAAGAAACTTCCCCCTACGCGCATCGCCGAAAGACCCATGCAAAACATACCGACTGCTGTAGCTCCACCTCCCATCTTAGCTCTCTCTGCTAATGCTCCCATTTTCTCTGGACCATACTTTTTTGCATATCCTACTTCCCATTCCAACATCTCTATATTACGAGGATCAGCAGCTGTGATGCGTCCAGCTTTAGAATCATAAAATGTTCCCGCATTTTTCCACCCCCAATGCATAAATTCAACGCTTCTGCCTGCCCAAGGACTAAAACCTAGCACATCGTAATCACCTTGAGCATTCTTTTTGGTAAGTTTTTCTGCATAGAGGTCCAGTTCAGATAGGTACTCTGGAGGGTTTTCAGGATCTAATCCAGCTTCTTTAAAATAATCTTTATTCCAGAAAAACACTAGGCTATCAGATTCGAACGGAAGAGCATACACATGTCCTTCATAAGTTACATCATACCATACTCCAGGGTACCAATCTTCAGGATTCACCAAGGGGTCATTTTCGATAAGTTCATCCAGAGGTTGAGCATGACCCATTGCTGCAGATTGAAAAACAGGCCTTGCAAACTGGAACACATCTGGAGGATTTCCCGCAGCTATAGCGGGAAGTAACTTGTCTTCAAGGCGATCCCAAGGGATTGGAGTAGTTTCTAACTTAATTTGAGGATGTAGTTTGTTGAATGTGTCAGTTACCCAGCTTGACCAAGGTTCATAGAAGGGCACAGGAAAGGGTGTCCAAAAGGTGACTGTTGCTTTCTTTTCTTGAGCAGATGCCGCAGGAATATACCCGGAAATTAATAGCCCTACTATTAACATCCCCACCAGAGAACAAACTATCTTATTACTTTTTCTAAGTTTTCTCATTTTTCTCCTCCTAACTTGATTTAGTTCTCTTATCGTAAGTTAACGACCTACTTGCTTCTCACCTCCCCCTTGCCTTATTTTTTAACTTCTCTAATCTTCTTATGAATACCTATTCTCCCTCCCAGCAAAGGAGCCTGCGGACCAGACCATCAGGGCACGGGATTGCCCGCCGAGGACTGCTGCTTTGTCCCTGATATTCCCTTAAGCTCCTTTTGCAAAGTAATAAAAAAAGGATAGGCAACGCACAAAAGCACTACCTATCCTTTATAGAATTTACCTTATTAAAGCTGTCTTTCTTAGAAGGAAGAGCTAGCCTTATTAAGAGAGATAGAGCTATACACTCTTTCCACATTCACGTTTCCTTTATTTCTCCTTCTTATATCGCCTATACCATGCTAAGAAAATCGGACATACCAAAAAACAAGGATTCATACCCAAGTCTGCCTGAGCATTCGCAGCTCATCATCGGTCATAGTCGATGGTATTTCCTCAATTTCCATATCTATTACCAGTTTATCAATAAATTCAATTATTTCCGCTAAAGCCTCACTTACTGTCATACCTTTCTGATTACAGTGTTCCATAAATCTCTCATGAATCTCATTTTCTACTTTCGTAGATACAGTTCTCATTTTATTCTTAAGGGACTACCTGCTCTACCATATTTTCAAGGAACATCTGTCTTATATCACATATATTTTATCTGTCAAGAGTGTTACGTAAAGAGTTCTTTTTTCTTGCCCGTTCACTTTTTTATGGTATAATTTCTTCTAAGGAGAGAGAGGCTTTTATGTCTCATAAAGGGAACTAAAGTCTTTTTTTCGGGATATGCAGTGCAACTTTTAAAGAAAGCGTGTGAGTAATTTTGAAAATTTGCATAAATTAGGCGCCTGTGGTTTAGTGGATAGAACGTCGGCCTCCGGAGCCGAAAGTCGCAGGTTCGAATCCTGCCAGGCGCACCAGCATTATTCCTTCCATTTGTCCCTTCCCCTCACCTTAGTCCTCACAAATAGTTCATAGTTATGAGTTCATAGCTCATGGACAAAAACAATAAGATGGTAAGTGGTGAGTGGCAATTCG
>JAUVZS010000121.1:0-4968 GCA_030602435.1 Clostridia bacterium | reverse complement strand
GGAGTGCGGATGGCCAAAGCTAGCGTATAGTAAAGGATAAGGGGTGAGAAAGGACGGAAGATGATGGACGAAGGACGAAACCAAAACGAGTATCTAGTATCGAGCATCAAGGAAATTAACCAACGAGATACGAGATACGAGATACGAACAACGAGCAACGAATTATGTATGAGGACATTTTAATAGCTGGATTTGGGGGACAGGGTGTAATTTTTGCCGGGAAACTTCTTGCTTATGCAGGATTAAAAGAAGGTAAAGAAGTTGTCTATTTTCCCTCTTATGGGGCGGAAATGCGAGGAGGGACGGCAAATTGCATAGTGATAATCTCAGACTCACCAATCGCTTCTCCTATTATCTCTCATCCCCAAAATGCTATTATGATGAGCTATCCTTCTTATTTAAAGTTCTTTCCCCGGATTAAAAAGGGAGGCCGAGCCCTCATAAATATCTCTCTTATTAAGGATGAGCTTTCACGGAAGGATATAGAGATAATTAAGGTTCCGGCTAACGAAATTGCTGAGAAGCTCGCTACACCCCGCATCGCCAATATGGTAGTCTTAGGGGCCTGGGTTAAAAAATCAGGAGTAATCTCCTTGGAAAGTCTGATTGAGTCTCTAAAAGATGTGATATCCAAGGATAAACTGGATCTGCTTTCTTTGAATAAAAAAGCCTTGAGGGAAGGGGCAAAACTCGTCGCTCGAAAAAAGAAATTAGGACATATATCCTAAATAGAAAATATTAGCATTCAGGAGGTTGACATGGCTGCCGAAGGACATTTTCTGAAGGAGCCTTATAGCCGCCACCTTAACGAAGCTGCTGAGCGGAGGAAAAAGAAAGATTTACTGTTTGAGGAACGAAGTGACGAGTTTAAATCTTCCCCGAAGCGAAGAAGCCGAGCAGAAATAATTCAAAGCGGATATACAGCGACAGAAGAAAATAGTCCTGAGGCATTTCTTGATTATTTAAGTGTAGAGCGAGGGCTTTCTCCACATACTATAGATGCTTATAGAAGAGATATCTCTCAATATATAAGTTGGTTAAAAGTAGATTTTTTAAAAGCAGACTCTTCCCTTATTGGAGAATATGTAGGCAAGCTGCGAGAAAAAGGACTCAGGGCTTCCAGTATAAGTAGAAAACTCTCTGCCATCAGAATGTTCTACAAGTTTCTTTATATGGAGGGCAAAATCAATCATAACCCCTTAGAGGAAATTACTTCTCCTCATCGGGGAAGAAAGATACCTACCTATCTTTCGGAGAAAGAAGTGGATAATCTTTTAAATATCTCTTCCGCTGATGATTTATATGCAATTCGAGATAGGACAATCCTGGAGGTTTTATATGGGGCAGGGCTGCGCATCTCCGAGCTGGTAGGCCTTAATATCGGCGATTTAAATCTAAGGGGAGGATGGGTAAAGGTTTTGGGCAAGGGGTCCAAAGAGCGTATCGTTCCTTTAGGGAAAGAGGCTTGCCGCTGGGTAAGAAACTATTTAAAAGAAAAAGGGGAAGAAGCAGAAAATACCGAAAAAATTCCCCTATTCTGTAATCGCTATGGGACGAGGCTTTCTCGACAAATGTGCTGGAAAATCATTAAAAAATATGCTCAAAGAGCCGGTATAACCAAAAATATCTCTCCTCATACTCTACGCCATTCCTTTGCTACCCATCTTCTTTCAGGGGATGCCGATCTTCGTGCAGTTCAGGAGCTTTTGGGCCATGCCAATATTGATACTACCCAGATCTACACTCACATTAGCCAGGAGCGTCTGAAAAAAGTTTACAAGAAGTACCATCCCCGTGCTTAAACCCGCGCCTAAATCTTCCTCTTTTTTTTGACACCCACCTTTTTCCTGCTAAAATAACTACACAGACCATTTTTCTGAGCCAAAGTATTTCATCTCAAGCACTTTCTTTTGTGCATAAGCGAAGTACGTAAATCCGAGTTCCCTTAGGTGAAATGAAATATTTCAGATCTTATGGGATTCAGAAAATATGACTTTGACTTGAGATCTCCTCAAGAATAAGTACAACGAGGAAAGAGGAAGTTAAGTTATGGCCGGTATTGAATTAGTTAATATCTGCAAGACTTTTGAGGGTAAGGATGGATTGGGCTCTGTAGATAGATTGAATCCATTTGCAGCTCTGGCTAAGCTTAGAGATGATATACAATTAGCAGGAGCGAATATGAATTATAGAAAAGGTCCATTTTCTATTAAGAATCTTAATCTCAATATTCCAGATGGAAAAATCACGGTGATTTTAGGGCCCAGTGGTTGTGGGAAAACCACTCTTTTAAGAATTATTGCCGGGCTAATGCAACCAGATTCAGGAGAGGTAAAATATGATGGAGTGGATATGGAAAACACTCCCCCTAAAGAGAGGCGAATTGGCATAGTTTTTCAAAATTATGCATTATATCCTCATTTTACATCAAAAAGTAATATTCTATCCTACTTTTTCTTCAAAAAGAAAACTCCCGAATTAGACAAGATGGCTAAAGAAAAATATAGAGAAACTAGCCAGTTAATGGGAGTGGATATAGCCTATCTCCTGGATAGAAAACCTACCCATTTGTCAGGGGGAGAAAAGCAAAGAGTTGCCCTGGGGCGATGTATCACAAGAGATCCAGCCCTATTTTTGTTAGATGAGCCCTTTTCTAATCTAGACCAAAAGTTAAGGGAAAAATATCGAGTTAATTTAAAAACATTACTAAATCACTTTAAGATTACCACTGTTTATGTAACCCATGATCAGCAAGAGGCACTTCTTTTAGCAGATATTATAGCAGTTATGAATGTAGGGGGAATAGAGCAGGTTGGGACATACGAAGAGATTTATAATAATCCAAAAAGTATTTTTGCTGCTGATTTTTTGAATTTGGATATGGATACTCCCGCGGTTAATCTTATTGATGGAGAATATATTTCTGAAGAAATTAAAGAAATGATAGTTGGCGTGCGTCCGGAAGATATAGAGGTTTACCAAGAAGAAAAAGATAATTATATCCAGGGAAGGATTGTAGATGTTAGAAATATACCTATAAAAAATGCTACTATATTGAGGATTAAAATTGATAAAGATGAAATCTATGTTCGGACTGCTTTAAAAGAAAATTTATTAGCTGGTAATGAGGTCTGGTTGCATTTCAAAAAATATCATATTTTTGATAAGGAATCAGGCCAAAGAGTGCGAAGCTATTCGGAGAATTAAATCCTTAATGTAGCGGTGCGATTTACCTGCCTGTGCCAGAGCACGGCAGACACAGATCCGCACAATGTCGGTGTTAGGTCTAAATCCGACCGCTACTATAGACAAAAGTAAATTTATGGAGATAATTACTACTCATACAGGGACGGATTTTGATGCTTTAGCCTCTACCATAGCGGTAAGGAAACTCTATCCAGAGGCGAAGATATCTCTTCCTGGGTCAGTAGCTAAAGAAGTAAAGCAGTTTATCTGTCTATATGGGAAGCTTCTGCAAGATATCCCCCCCGAGAGGATCAATTTAGATGAGGTAAAGCGATTGATTCTTGTAGATACACGCTGGATTAATAGAATAGGGATTTTTGATCAGCTTATCTCCAAAAAGGGAGTGGAAGTCCATATCTATGACCATCATCCGTCCCACCCTAAGGACATAGAAGGCGATGAAGGCATTTGTAAGGAAGCGGGAGCTACTACCAGCATTCTTGTTTCTCTTCTCAAGAAAAAAAAGATTCCCATTGCTGCCCCAGAGGCGACTCTTTTTATTCTGGGAATCTATGAAGATACAGGCTCTCTGAGTTTTGCTTCCACTACTCCCTTAGATTTTGAGGCGGCAGGTTACCTACTTTCTCAGGGAGCAAACCTTGAACTAATCTCCAGTTTCCTCAACAGGGGGTTAACGGAAAAGCAGACTCTCTTACTTAATGAGTTCTTAAAAAAGGCCCAGAGGAAGTTAATTAATGGAGTGGAGGTAGTAGTTATAGTTACTGAAATTGATGAATTTGTGGGAGGACTTTCTCTTCCTTTGCATAAACTCATTGATTTAAAGAATCTGGAGGTAGTATTTGCCTTAATCAAATCAAAAGATAGGGTTTATCTCATGGCTCGTTCTCGAACTCCTTCTGTCAATGTAAGTGAGATACTTTCTTCCTTCGGAGGAGGAGGGCATGATTTTGCCGCTTCCGCCCTTATTAAGGGAGGGGATATTAAAGAAGTAGAAGAGCGGCTCTATCAAATTTTAGAGGATAAGATAAGACCCCTGGTTACTGTAGGAAAGATAATGAGTTCCCCAGTGAAAACAGCATCTCCTCGGACTTTAGTTAAAGAAGCTCAAGATATGCTAAAAGAGTGCAAGATAGAGGCTCTGCCTGTTCTGGAAGATGGCAAGGTACTGGGGATAGTCTCTCGCCAGAAAATAGATCATCTCATAGCTCATAATTCTGAAAAGGCTCCTTTAAAAAGCTATATTTCTCCACACATTCTCAGCATCGCTCCCTTTGTCTCTATTAAAAAGGCTCAAGATCTGATGGTGGAGGAAGAAACGGGAAGGCTTCTGGTAATGAAAGAGGGCAGGTTGGTGGGGATTATCACCGGTTCTGATCTTTTAGATGCCTTTCACAAAAAAGAGGAAAGCTTAAAAAAAGAGAAAAATCGGCACAATCTTAAGGCTTTGCTGGAAGAAAAAGTTCCTAAAAAGATTCAGAAACTCCTCTGGCAAGCTGGTGAGGTTGCTGGCAAAGTAGGCTATAAAGCCTTTATTGTAGGAGGATTTGTACGGGATCTCCTCTTAGGGATAGAGAATCTGGATATAGATCTGGTTATCGAGGGGGATGGAATTAGCTTTGCTGCTCAATTTGCCGAGGAAGTAGGGGGAAAGCTCAGAAGACATAAAGAGTTCGGTACGGCTGTCCTTACTCTTTCCGATGGTTTCAAGCTAGATATTGCTACCTCACGCCGGGAATTTTATACCCAGCCGGCTGCCCTACC
>JAUVZS010000158.1:0-4183 GCA_030602435.1 Clostridia bacterium | reverse complement strand
CCAGCTTGCTCGAGCTTATCCATAAAACTTTTGAATAGGTCATTTTCCAGTATCGAGTATATATCCCTGAACTGGTAATCTTCTTCAGCGCATCTTCCTTTTGTCATTTCTTTTATTTGATTTGCCAGTTCGGTCTCTGTTATTTTTGCCTTTTTACTATTAATATATCCCTTGATGGTTAAAATGGCTTTTGCTTCTGGATGTAGGTTTTCCAGGTGTTTCTTTACGAGCTCTAAAGGGCTCTCACTTTTAAAAGGATCGAGTTCTACCCTCACTTCTTGGAAATGGAAAGTATCAAGCAAATATTCTTCAGGTGGGGAGCCGAGTCGGAAAAGATTGACTTTTCGCTGGCCTGTTTCTTTTTTGGCAATAGAAACAGGAGAGCCAGGGTAGACAAAATAGCCTCCATTTTCTAATCGTTTTATATCAAAACTAGTATGAAAATGGCCTGCCAGCACATAATCAATATTTAAGTCTCTAAAATAAGAGAGCTTGAAAGGCATATATCTTTCTTTTCCTTCCTCGCCAAAATCTTTCCTGGAAAAGAATGAGTCAAGAAGCTCTCCATGACAGAGTAAAATATTTTTCCTATCATTTGTTAATACCATCTTTAAGGCCTGGATTTTACGAAGAACTTCTTCTTTTCCTATAGGCTGAAAGGGTAGGGCAATAATCCTTGCCTTTTTATACTCAAAAGGTAAGGAATTGTTTAAAATAATTGTATCTTCACCAAAATATAAATCACTTCTATATGAATCCTTGTCATGATTTCCAGGAATGATGAGGATTTTAAAGCTTTTACCTGAAAAAATCTGGCGAATCTGAGGGCGCAGGCTTTCAGCATCAGTGCCTTTATCAAAGAGATCACCACTTATGACAAAAATACTGATTTTTTCTTTTCCCCCAATCTTGACTAGTTCCTCTAGGGCCTGCCATCTTTCGTCCCCATATTCCTTCAGATGCAGGTCTGCTGTATGGAGTATTCTCATTGTTCCTACCAGTTTAGCTTCCCCTGATAGACTACTTTTTTCTTGCCCTTGCTAATTTCTCCGATAACGTAGCTATAGCAGCCTTTTCCCGAAAGGTGCTTTCTAACCACCTCAAGCGCTGTTTTCTTTACCACAATTGTCATTCCCACTCCCATGTTAAATGTCCGCATCATATCGGACTCCTTAACCCCTCCCATCTCCTTCAATATTTTGAAAATGGGAAGTACCTCAATCTTACCCAGGTCAATAACCGCATCCAAATCCTCTGGCAGGATACGGTTTAGATTCCCTCCAATCCCCCCTCCTGTGATATGGGCAATCCCATGAATTTCAGGTAGATTGAATAGACCTCGAAAACTCTGGTAGTAGCACTTATGCGGCTTGAGGATTGCTTCTAAAAAAGATTCTCCTTCCACTTGCATCTTTATAATTTCAGGTTTCTGAGCCATCAAAGCCCGTACTAATGAATACCCATTGGTATGAAGACCATTCGATGCCACGGCCAGGACAGAGTCTCCTTCTTCAATTTTCGAGCCATCAATGATCTTGGACTTCTCCACTACCCCCACAATGCTGGCTGTAAGGATATAGATTCCCGCTTCCAGGACTCCAGGCTGCTCTGAAGTCTCTCCACCTATGAGCACGCAATCCTGCTTTCTGCAAGCCTGAGATATTGATTCTACGAGCTCGGTTACAACTTCCTTTTCTAACTTTCCGCAGATAATTGCATCCTGAACCGAAAGGGGTTTTGCCCCCATGGCAATAATGTCGTTGATGAGATGATTAATCATATCATAGCAAATCGATGAGACCCGATTGTACTGGAAAGCTAGCTTCTGCTTGGAGCCAGGCTCTTCGGTTTTCAGTACTAAAACAGGATGCTTATATTCGGGAAATGTTCCCTCAAAGAGTGAGGCAAAAGCACCAATTTTATTGAGAACCCGTTTGTCGACTGTCTCTAAGCTTTTAGCCATAACTTTCTTTACAGCATCAGCTACATCGATATCCACACCCGCTTTTTTGTAAGAAAGCTGCTCTTTCATTTTCTATGCCTTTCTATGTTTTTTACTCACATATACTAATTGTGTCTCCTACCTTTGCTCCTAAATCCCTGGCTGCAGAATCTTTATTTTTGTCAATTTCCAGATACCCAGAACTCCCCTTTAATACAATAAATTCATTCGACTTTACCTCGGCAAATGTTCTAGCAAATTTTGCCCTGATTTTCCTATCCTTGTAAAAAATGGTTATTTTCTTACCCAAAGGGAAGGCTTTTTTAATAGTGGTAATAATGTTACCAAACTCATCAATATAAATTATTGAATTTTTCTTAAGTTTTAATTCTTTAAGTTTCTTAATCTGGTGGCCAAAATTCTCTATTTTTTTCCCCAGGGAGATATAGGCAGCTATAGGAGCAAAGATATCTCTACCCTGAAAAGTATAGCTAGCCTTCTTAAATTTAGAGGTATCTATCTGGATAATTTTCTTGATTTTTTGGTCTCTTATAGCTAAAGAAAAAAGACCATTGTCTGGGCCAATGAAGTAAAATTTTTCTGTTTCAATAATTAAACCTGCCCTTGATGTTCCCACTCCGGGGTCAATGACACCGATGTGGATACTGCCAGCAGGAAAGCGGGAGCAAACCTCTCCTAATAAGAAAGCCCCTTCGGCAATGTTATAGCTTTTCACATTATGTGTGATGTCAATAATCTTAGCCTCTTTATTTATAGATAGAATCACCCCCTTTATCTGTCCTGCATAAAGCTCAGAACCAAAATCAGTAGTTAGAGTAATAATTGGCATTGTCTGTTGATTATGCTTTGTTTTTAGTAACTATCCACCGCAGAGATAGCAAAGTACGCAAAGATGAATTAAAAAATAGGCTATCAGCTTTCAGTGGTGAGCAAGTGATTCATCGCACAATGGCTGAATAGCCAGAGCTATTCACCCGAGCATATTGATTCAGGAAAGGTAGCGGTTTGATTTATCAAACAAAAGAAGATGTTTATCAATTAGAGATTAGATTAGGAATGTAAAATTGATGAAAAAGAAATCCAAGGTTACTAATCAACTAATCTCTAATCAGCTAATTAACTGAGGAATCAGTGTTAGGTCTAAATACGAGGGCTCACAATTGTCGGTGTTAGGTCTAAATCCGACCGCTACTACTTGGCGTTCTCGGCGTGCTCTGCAGTGAAATAAGGCTGAATGCCAGTTACTGTTTTTTAGCCAAGGAATCTAAATGCTAGCCCTACTCCAGGAACAAGTGAGACTAAACTAGTGATTACTATAGATACGACTATATCTAATATGATTACCACTACTGTATAGCCCAGAGCTTTCTCTTTAGGACATCCCATCATAATGGGAATTGCTAGATAAAGAAGATAAAGTCCGTAAAGCCCGGCTATTATTACCAGTACACTTAGGGCAGGAACAATATAGAGAATCCCTGCTACCAAGCTAGGAGTAGCACAGTAGACAGCTACTTTCAGAGCTTGAACCTCATTTTTTACCCCGGAAAAGCTAGAGGCCAGAGCATTTATTATCAACCCCAGAATATAAATTCCTATCAGAGTCAGTACATATTGAACCACAGCCCTTGAAAGAGAATTAACCAGAGGAAGACGAAATGTACCCACAAAAGAAATTCGCGTCCCCACAGCACTCATTCCAATAATTGAAGCCACAGCAGGAATGATCGCCAATATAACCAAGTAACCAAAAATGAGATCTCGAGAAGTGGTAGCTTCATCCTTTATTACCTCGAAAGTTTTCCCAGGTCTTAAGAGAACCTCCTTTGCCCTTTGAGCAACTTTTCTAATGATATCCATACTCTTCTCCATCATTTTCCTCCCTTTAAGTTTTTTCATTCCCGAACTCAAACCACCAAAATCTACCTTTAACTATAGCAGAAAAGGCAAGATAGGCAACGGAAACAATTCGATATGTTAATTAAAAATTATCCACAGTGACATACCTCACTACAAACCAAAATGCTCTCCAATAACTCTATTTACCTGGTTTAAAATTTCCTTATCTTCAATAGTTCCTATTTTATTTAATAGTCTTTTTTTGTCTATGCTTCTAAGCTGTATAATCATTATCTTGGAATTATCATTTAAACCAGCCATTCCTTTTGAGATATACACTTCAAAAGGATAGACCCTGTCTATATTGGAAGATAAAGGAGC
>JAUVZS010000269.1:0-2695 GCA_030602435.1 Clostridia bacterium | reverse complement strand
GTGGAGGTTACACCCCTTAAAATCCCATTTTTAAAATCATTCTCTATTTCTCTTCTTTCCTCTGGAAGATAACCTGCTCTATAGGCAGTAATTTTGTCTTGGAGGTATGATTCGGATTCTTTAAGTTCTTTCTTTGACCATAATGCAATTAATTCTGCCATTTTTCTTGAGACAGTGAAACATAAAGTCTGAAGATTATTCCTTATGAAAAAGAGGAATAAATTCTTTGCCTCCTGATGAGTAGATAGCCTGCCAACACCATCAAAATACGGATTGTAAAAAATGAAGTATTTCCTGCCCTTAGGTGATCCATCACTGGTAATTAAATCAAAGCCAAGTCCGATTAACTTTTCACCAAATTCAGCCGGGTTAGCAAGTGTAGCCGTGGACAGGATAAATTGAGGTTTAGAACCATAAAAGTTGCATATTCTTCGCAGCCTTCTTATTAACAATGCTACATTTGAGCCAAAAACACCCCTGTATCTATGGGCCTCATCTATAACAACAAATTTCAAGTTAGCCAGGAACCTTCCCCATTTATAATGCCAGGGCAGAACCTGATGGAGTTCATATGGGTTACTTATTATTATCCTTGAAGTCTCTCTAATTTTTGGCCTTTTATCAGGCGGGGTATCACCATCATATACATTTGGATTTACCCCTATTCCACTTAGAGTTTCAAACTCTTTTATTACCTTCAACTGATCATTCGATAGTGCTTTTGTGGGATAAAGATAAAGTGCATCAGCACTTTTATCCTGGGAGAGTTTCTCAAAGATGGGGACATTAAAGGCGAGCGTTTTTCCTGATGCGGTAGGGGTGGTTATGATAATGTTTTTTCCTGTCCTTAGACTCTCTATGGCCTCACATTGGTGGCTGTAAAGTCTGAGCTTCTTTTTTGAGAGATAATTCTTGATGTTATCGGATAGGGGTTTTTTCAGTTCTCCATAAACAGGCTCTTTAGGGGGCAAAGTCTCAATATGTTCTACTCGCTCTCTATATCGAGAACTAGTTTTAAGGAGAGTTACTATTTTTCCTACCATTATCCCCATTCTTCATGCAGCCTTGAAAAGATACTGGCCAGTGTAACTAAATCCTGCCTGTTATGCTCGATTATGGGAAGGATGGGCCCTATGTTTTTGGTCTTTAGGTAAGTCTCGTAGAATTCTGGAACTAGAGCGCTTGGAACATCATTTATTCTTTCTATGCCAAGTAAATATTTCTCTAATGTGGTCAACCTACAGTCAGGCACTTTTTCTCTCCAGGCACGTCTGGAAAAGTGAAGCACATCGAAATGAGGCCTCTCAAGGTCTGCTCTCATTCTGTAGTAGGCTAATCTCTCCTTTATATAAGGTATATCAAAAGCTCGTCCATTAAATGTTATAAAGATACTATTTTCATTAGTATGAGATAAAAAGCCCATTAGAGCTGCTGGCTCTTCTTTTATGCTGCGCAAAAAATACTGACTTATTAGTATGTGAGTGCCAGAAACTTGTGCTACCCCAAACAGTATAATGGGCCTGCTAAAAAGTCCCATAGTTTCTATATCAAGAACGGTAAAGTCTTCTTTCTTGCCAAGGGCGGAAGAATAGAGAACTAATGGATGAGATTTGGGAAGCCATCGCCCCATCCAATCAATAATTTGGTAGGTATCACACCTGTTAACAATTTCCAGAAACCTTGCCGCCTCCGAGCCAAAACGAGGATGTCCTGTAAGATCCTCAACTGTTTTATATCCTTGACCTTTTAGAATATGCTCAGTTACCTCTCCTATCCCATAAATTAATTTTAGATTCGAGAGAATTTTCTTTCTTGCCTTGTCTGGATTAATTATTTCCAGGCTTATTTTATCTTGATTTTCTATGTGATAACACATCCCCTTTTCAGTTTTAAAGTCCTCCCCCTCGATTACATCTTCCAGGGCCTTCCCCTCATATTCATCTAGCAACTTCTCTTTTAATCTTTGTGCCTCCCGGTATTCTTGATACCCAACGCCGGAAGGAAAAAAGGAAACAAATTCTTTCTCGGCCTCCTCTTCCTCCTCAGTTTCTTCCTCAATAATCTCATATTCTTTAATCTTATCTACCCGCTCTCTCCATCTTTTACCTATCCTATCAAATATGGTTTTGCGCTTTTTATCATCCCTTATCATAGAATTTCTCTCTTCATTCAAAACAGGGACAGGCTACTTTTTGTCCAAGACATCGAGAACAGCGCTCGCTCAAAAAAGTAGCCTGTCCTTTTTCTACTTATCCAGAATTTCTCCTAAAGACTTGATTTTGTTCTCAGCATCATCATAACAGAAGGTAGGAGCGGGCAGGGTGGTGAAATCATTGGCCTCTCGTTGAAAATCTTTAAGCTGAGTAGATTCGGTAGTGATACTGTTGAGAAGAACCATATCTCTAAATTTTCTGGGGAAATGATACTCTTCGATTCTTTCCAGGACATCCCGATAACTTTCAGCACCACCCTTAATGGCAGTATTCACCTCTCCTAAGCCGGAGTGGACCATTACTCTCAAATTCATATTATGATAGGCTTTATCCACCCCTTCTATAAGATTCTGGAAATAATCCCTCCACCTAACTCTTTGTTGAGAGGCCCATAAAGAATCCCAGAAAATCCAGGTACAGGCAACTACAGCAAAGGCAGGAATGCCGTGGGAAATAAAAAGCCAGGGAAAACCAAGATGTAC
>JAUVZS010000060.1:0-6910 GCA_030602435.1 Clostridia bacterium | reverse complement strand
ACTATTAAAAGCTCTATTAAGGTAAACCCTCTTCTTCGTATTTTCTCATCTCCCTCCAAATTAGTCGTTAGTCGCTAGTCGTTAGTATTTAGAGGAGTCACGGACTCCGAGTCACAATTTTTACTATTCGCTAATACTAATTGTCTGGAATTTAGCAAATAACAGAAGATTGTCAAGGAATGTGAAGGTGACCCGTTACCATAACCCGTGACCCGGACAACATAGGACGCAATACGAGATATAAGCGACGAGAGTGGTAATGTTCAAAGTGCATTATGGCTTTTGAAAAATGAACATACCTGAAAACAAAACCGCATGCATTCACTATTTATAGCTTGGGAAAAACTACTCCTTCATATTGAACATTATTGAACATCTTACTTTAAGTAGGAAGACTTTAACAGAAACTGGTAAGTTAGAAGAGAAAAGGTATAGTTCTATCTTTGAGTCAATTTTTGCTTATTCTTAAAAATTTGGCACAGAAATTGCTTCTCTAAAAACAAAATAAAAGGAAAGATAGGAGAAAAATGGTCGAAAAACAAAAATATATTCTAGTAGTTGATGATGAAATAAATGTGCGAACTGTATTTTCAGATATTTTAAAGAAAGAAGGTTATTGTGTAAGGGATGTGAAAAATGGTTATGAAGCCATAAAGGCAGTGGATGAAGAAAGTTTTGATCTGGTTCTTGTTGACCTTGGAATGCCTCAGATGAATGGAATTGAGACTTTAGAGAATATAAAAAAGAGAAAACCTCAACTTCAGGTTATCATTTATACAGAATATGGATCTATAACTACTGCAGTGGAAGCCATAAGAAAAGGAGCAGTCGATTATCTTAACGAACCATTTTCTCCTAGGGAATTAAAACTGAGTATTAAAAAGGCCTTCGAGCAAAAACATAGGGAAGAAGCTCCTGTTTGATGAGAAGCTTGAATAGGCCCATATTACCAAGAATCAAAGAAGGTACTAACAATGATGTTTGTTTTTATAGGTTCAGTCAGTTCAGTTTTTGCAAAGACAATACGAGGTAAAAACTATAAATTGCTACAACGCACGAAGGAGCAAGAGAAATTAGAACAACATCCAAAAACATCCTAAATATCGCCTAGGTGAATTTTTCTAAAAGCTTCTTTTCCACTAAATCAGGAATCAAACCCTCTGCACTTCCTCCCAATCTAACAATTTCTTTAATTATGCCGGAGGAAAGGTAGGAATAGCGCTGGTTGGTCATAAGGTAGATAGTCTGGATACCAGGATTAAGCTTCCTATTCATTAAGTCCATTTGAAATTCATATTCAAAATCTGACAGAGCCCGCAGTCCCCGAATTATAAAGCGAGCTCCCTTTTTCTTCGCATACTGAACAAGTAAACCCCGAAAACTTTCTACCTCTATACCTTCAGAGACATTAAAAAGCTCTTTTATCATTTCTACTCTTTCCTGAGCTGTAAATAAAAAAGTCTTCAATGGGTTGTTATTCACAGCAATAATTACCTTATCAAACAAAGAGCGAGCCCTTTTTATAATATCTAAATGTCCATTAGTGATAGGATCAAAGCTGCCTGGATAGATAGCAATTTTAGACATCTAGACAATCCTCCTTTGAACTAGCATATAGCATCTTGGTTAATTTTTTCTTGATACTCGATGCTCGATACTGGATACTTGTTTTGGTTAACTTCCCCCTCACCCCTTCCCTCTCCCTTTTACGAGCATCGAGAATCGAGTATCCAGGACCACTCACCAATTAACCACATCTGAGTTAAAATAATCTTCTAAAATCTTCTTATGGTCAAAGGCTAATTTTGAGGGAAGTTCTCTTTTTTTAAATACCTTTAGCTCCTCGGCATCATCAGCCGGCTTCCCCTCTCCCTCCCCTTTTCCAATAAAAACAGTAGTAATAGTGTGAAAACGTGGATCTCTACCAGGATCTGAATAAGTATGAAACTGTCTTAATTCTTTTGCCTCCAGATTTGTTTCCTCCTTGAGTTCCCTTCTAGCTGCTTCTTCTAACAATTCCCCATAATTCACAAATCCTCCCGGCAGAGCCCAGCCGTAAGGAGGGTTTTTTCTTTTTATCAAAACAATCCCTCCTTCTTTTTCAATTATTGTATCTACAGTGGGAACGGGGCGATGGCGAGTTCGCCATAAATCATCAAGGATTCTTCTATGGGAAGAAAAGGCAAGTGAAGGAAGATGGTCTCGGGAGAAAAGCCTGACTTCTTTTACCTCTTTACTTAGAGTATAGGCCTCTGACTGAGAAACTATCTTGTAGCCAATGACAATCACCGAACCGTACATTTCGGCCTTGCCTTTATATACACCTATCAATCCCTCCAGTTTCCCTTCTACCCCTATTTCTTCTCTTATCTCCCTTAGCATTGCCTTCTCTGGTGACTCACCTCTCTCTACAAATCCTGCCAGCAAAGCCCATTTTCCTTCACCGGGAGAAATTCCCCGTTTTGTCAATAATATCTGCCCCTCTTTACCTATTATAACTCCTGCTACCACAGGAAGAGGATTTTGATAATGTATCTTGCCACATCGAGAACAAACCAGCCTTTGATACCCCTCTATCTCCTTTTTCTCGAGCAAACCTGCACATTCACTACAATACTGCATAGTTTATTTCCTTAAACCCCCTCTTCCAAGCGGGCCTAAAGGGGTTCACCTTCCTTCCCTTTGAAGATACTTCTATAACCCAGATTCAAGGTGAGAAGAGGACCGAGAAATTTCCATCTTCTTTCTTTAAGTGAACCGGTTAGTCTCTTAAAAATAGAGGAAAGACCGTAAACTTTCCGATAAGCCCAATCTAATCCTTGCTTTAACTCTTGGGGAGTCATCAACTTTGGCTGAAAAACTGCATGGGATAGATCATAATTTGACCAATCTCTATCTATGATTCTATTTTCTTTTTCTAACTTCTCATGTAATCTTGTCCCGGGTAAGGGAGTGAGAATACTGAATTGAACAACATCCAGTTTTACCTTCTCTATAAATTTAACTGTTTTTCGAAAGATACTTTTGTCATCATTGTCAAAACCAAAGATAAAAGCTCCTTCAATGGCTATTCCAAACTGATGGATTTTCTTAATAGCCTTCTCGTAAAACCTTATCTTATTCTGGGATTTATTAGCCTCTCCTAAAGAGGCTTCAGAAATTGATTCAAAACCGATAAATAGCCCTTTACATCCGCTAGCTGCTGCCAGCTGGAGAATTTCTTCATGGTGGGCTATGTTAATAGAAGCCTGTCCTACCCATAAAAGATTATAGGGTATCAAGGCCTTAAATAATTCCCTGGCATAGGTAATGTTTCCCACAATGTTATCATCGAGAAATCCCAGAAAGCGTGTCTTGAGAGACTTACCCACCATACCTTTAATTTCCTCTATCACCTTTTTTACAGGACGAAAGCGAAATTTCTTGCCGAAAAATTTACTCACTGAACAAAAGTAACAATCAAAAGGACAGCCCCTGCTTAGCTGTAAGAAGCGGCTAAGTAAATAGCCTTTATTCTTGATAAGTTCTCTTCTGGGAAGGGGTATCCTGGCAGGATCTGGCCTCTTGTGATTTTGATAGAACTGAGCCAGTGCTCCCTTTCCTCCTCTTCTAAAATCTTGAAGCAATCTCTCCCAGTTTCCTTCTGCTTCTCCTATTACTACTGCATCTGCATGCTGAACAGCTTCCTGGGGTAAGGCTGTCGCATGAATTCCTCCCATGACCACCGGAACTCCTTTTTCTCTAAATATATCAGCTATTTCATAAGTACGAGGGCTGGAGGCAGTCATAGTAGTTATTCCTACCAGGTCAATGGGAGTCTCAAAATCTATTTTTTCTATGTTCTCATCAATTATTTCTACCTCTATATCTTTAGGAGTCAAAGCAGATACAATAAGAAGATTATGGGGAGGGACCTTAAATACCTTATGCCTACCCAGTCTTTTGGCTTTTGTCTTTTTTTTCCAGGTTGGTGAAATCAATAGTATCTTCATAATCTCGTATCTCGTTATGCGTGATGCGTATTGCGTAAAGTAGCGGTGCCATTTATGGCATATTGTCGGATAAATCCGACCGCTACTTGCTTCTCTGCTTCTTGTATCTCACGTCTTGCTTCTTCTCTCTTACAGCTTATAGCTTTTTTTGGGCTGTTCTTGTCTGAATTTCTACCTCTTCTCTATTTTTCCTTCTATGGTTCTCTATTACTTTGCTTAACTTCACCACAGGAGAATCATATTCTCCCCTAACCATCTTTTCAAATTCCGGTTTGGTCATTGCCTCAAGACGCTTTGCATAATCATCCAGAAAGTGAGCAATCTCACCTTCTATTACAGTTTCAGCCCCTTTATGAGTGGGATAAGCATTATATTCCTTGACGGCCTCCCTTAAGATTTCAGGCTTATCAATGATAGCACAGGGAGTTAACCAGTTACCGTTTTTCTCCAATTGCTTTCTTCTTATGGAAAGAAAAAAAGGAGAAATAATAGCTTCCCTTAAGCCCTTTCCTTTCTCCCATAAACTAAAGATATTATCTACGGCAAAGTGAACAAAAACGCAGGGTTCTATATCCCCCTTTGAATTGATATGAAAGTACTTCCTCCCTCCAGCTATACATCCTCCTACCCAGGGCCCATCATTCCAGAAATCTCCCACGAAAATGGGTTTCTTCGAGCGCCATTCCCATACCTTTTGGCGAAGCTTATTTCTCTGCTCAGGGGTTGGCATAAGCTCAACGGCTGGTTTCTTTCCTATGGGAATATAAATAAAATACCAACCAAAGGAGACATGCTTATCAATAAGAGCATCGATAAACTCATCGCTGGTGACAATATCTGCATTTTCCCTGGTTACCGTGACGGAAAATCCTTGCAGGACACCTGCCTGGTGTAAATCTTGCCTGGCTTTATTTATCTTTTCCCAGACTCCTTTTCCTCTTCTTTCCTCCGTCTCTTTCTTAAAACCCTCCATGCTGATAGCCGGAGCTACATTTCCTAATTTAGCTAATCTTTCTATTGTGGGCTCGTCCAGTAATGTTCCATTAGTATAGGCCTGGAACCACATATCATTATGCTTTTCAGCCAAATCCAAAACACTCTTACCTGTTTTTCTATCCCTGTAGTAAAAAGGCTCTCCTCCCGAGATGGTTAAAAACCGAATCCCCAGCTCCTTAGCCTCGGAGAGAATTCTATCCAGGGTAGCGTAGGATAAACCCTGTCCTTTCTCATATTCATGGGCATAGCAGCCATAGCAGTTAAGATTACAGGTATTGGTGGGAGAGATAACAAAAAACCAGGGAGTCTTAAAACCTTCCTCTTCCAACTTTTCCCTTTTTTTTGCTTCCATAACCCAGTCACAAAAGAAATTTTTGGCTAATTTTTCCCTTGTTACTTTAGATATTCTTTCTTGAAGAAGTAATCGCGCCATATCCGCCAGCGGGTGTTTTTCCTGAAAAGCTTTTCTCACATTCTCCATGGCAGGCTTATTAGGACCAGCAAGTTTATAGAGTCCCCCTAATATAACATCGAACTCTTTATAAAACTCCTCCTTATTCTGGGTATTGGCTAGTCTAGCTAGATAATGATTAATCTGATGCTGGAGTAGTTTCTTTTTTAAACTAGTCGTTAACTGCTCAACCATTTTCTTCCTCCTTTGACCAAGTTTATTCCTTACTTACCCCTTCCCAAAATACCTGCCAGGCTAAGGACTTGTCACTGGATAACGACTTCTTTTCCCTTTGGGAAATCCAATAGACGGTGAGACTGTGAACTATCCCCATCAAAATTACAGCTAACTTCTTTGAATCTAAGGCTTTAATCTCTTTTCTATTAATAGCCTCCTGAATTAATCGATCAAGAATTTCTATGTATCGAGATTGCTTCTCTACCACTCTCCCCTTTAATTTCCTTTCCAGTTTCTTTTTTAACCCCTCAGGAAGACTCTGCATAACCTTAAAAAAGTTCTTATTTTCCTCAAGGAACTTCAAATGAATACTAATGGCTGTTTTAATCCTTTGTGAGGCTGAGCCAGGTTTCTCCACCGCCTCTTGAATCTTGTCCAGAAGGAGATCCAGCTTGGTCTCTATTACAGAAAAGAAAAGATCTTCTTTATTATTGAAATAAAGATAAATCGTCCCTTTGGCTGATTTTGCCTCTTTAGCAATTTCATCTATGGTGGTAGGATAAAATCCCTTTTTGGCAAAGAGCTTTTCCGCTGCTTGCAGAATCTGAGCAGCAAAATCTCTTCGCCTCTTTCCTTTGTAGAAAATGGAGTCAGATTTCATTTTTTGTATCTCTTCCTGCTAATTATCTGACCATTCAGTCAGTATTATAATAAAAAAAAAACAATCTGTCAAATCTTCCTTCCCTTTGTAATAATACTAAATATTTTTTAGAAAAGAAATGTAATAGAAACTATCTCTCCTCATAGACAGCTACTTCAAGGAATAACTTATTTGTCTTTGCCCTTTGCCAGAAAACCGAAGTTACCCTTCGGCTTAAAATAGTAACCACCGCCCAAACTGTTCCAGGAATCTTTGATTGGGAAGAGGAAGAAAACGAGGAAAGTCCAACTTCTTATCCTTTAACTTATAAGGCAAATCTGGATTCTTTAGAGGGAGAAATTCTTATTTGGGCCAAGGCTCCCAAGGGGACTTGTTACCTTGCTCTGGAACCCCTATGGGAACAGAAGGCTACTACGCCCGATAAATGAGCATAAAGCCAGCTCACTCTGCGGGAATTATTGTTTTAGCTTGCTCCCGTCAAATAGGTCATCTGAAAGTCCTGTGTTGATTTTTATCTCTTTAATTTCGGTAATTGTCTCCATCCCACTACCAGCAAGCATCCTTTCTATCATTTCTATCCGCGGTTTCATCATTTCCTGCTGCTCCGGAGACATTTCTTCCAACTGTTTCTGC
>JAUVZS010000098.1:0-5549 GCA_030602435.1 Clostridia bacterium | reverse complement strand
TATTGCTCTTTTCGTTTTGCTGCTTCGCGGCGCTGTTATCTTGATGGGCAAAATTACCTCCAAGTATATAGGGGAAAAACATAAGGAAACAGAAACAATTATTAATACAGGAAAGCCGCCCAAAAATTGGACTTATTCCCTAGAGAAGAAAATAGCTAAATTAAAAGAAGACTCAAGAGAGCCAGGTAGAATATTAAAATTAGAGAAAAAAGCCAAAAATACCTGCCTGGATAAACTTGAGCATCTTATCAAATACTTTAAAACCTCTCCCTTACTCGAAGATGAAGAAACTCGCAAGATATTGTTAGATAAACTCCTCAAGGTTCACCAGAGGTGGAAAGAAAAAGATGGGGAAGAAATTAGGAGGTAACATGAAACATATAGGCAAAGAGCCAGGAGTAACTCCACTAAGAGGTTTAGCGAAATTAAGGGATTGTCGCCGAAAAAGAATTTCTAGCTGGGATAGAACAGGAGGAAATGATGATTTTATAACCATTCCCAGTGGAAAAATTGTTAGTGTTGCAAGAATTAAAGGAGCCGGTTGTATTACTCATATCTGGTGTACTATTGCTTGTGAGGAAGAGTATTATCTTCGGAAAATATTGTTAAGGATGTATTGGGATGGAGAAAAAGATCCTAGTGTAGAGACACCTATTGGAGATTTTTTCGGTATCGGACATGGACTGACTAAAAACTTTATATCTTTACCCTTATCTATGTCTCCCCAGGATGGGAAGGGATTTAACTGCTATTTTCCTATGCCATTCTCGACTGAGGCCAAAATCGAGATAGCAAATGAGTGCAGCAAAGAGATAAGGAAATTTTACTTTTATATTGATTATGAAGAATATGATAATCTAGAAGAAGGTTGGGGGAGATTTCATGCTCAATGGCGCCGGGAGAATCCAACCAGAGGTTGGGGAGATGATAACAAAAGATTGGTTAAGAATGGCACAGTATCAGATTATGGAAAAGAAGTATGGGCCACTCCTAACCTAAAAGGCGAGGGAAATTACCTCATTTTAGAAGCGAAAGGTAAGGGTCATTATGTAGGATGTAATTTAAATATCGATTGCTTTGCCAAGCAGAAGAACCCCTGGTATGGAGAAGGGGATGATATGATATTTATCGATGGGGACGAACATCCTACTTTGCATGGTACTGGAACCGAAGACTACTTCAATATGGCCTGGTGTCCTAAACAAGAATATAATACTCCATATCATGGCCTTACCCTGATATCGAATGAGAACTGGCGGGGGAAAAATTCTATGTATCGGTTCCACATTGAGGATCCCATATACTTCAATAAATCCATAAAAGTCACTATTGAACATGGCCACGCCAATAATCTTTCTAATGATTATTCCAGCACTGCTTATTGGTATCAAACTGAGCCTCATAAAAAATTTCCAGTGATGCTTCCTGTGAATAAAAGAGTGCCGAGGAAAGATGAAAAAGGGGAGGGTGAAAATGGCAAATAAAGCTAAAATTGGATTTCTTGATTTCAATGATGAGAGAAAGTATGTTCTGGAGGAGACTTTTGAAAATGCTCAGAGGTTGAAGGAAAACGTGATAGCGGCATTGCAAGAGAAGGAAGAGATAGAGATTATTGACCCGGCCATATCATTTAATGGTTTCGACAAAATGGTCTGGCGAGCAGAGGTAGCGAGAAAACAGGCAAAAATTCTGGCCGATGCGGCTGTAGATGGGGTAATCCTGCACTATAGCCTCTGGGCTTCACCCCGATTGGCCAGGATGGCTGTCCAGATTCTCCTCAGGGAAAATAAGAAAAAGGGTAGGTCTATCCCTATTTTGGTACTTACTAATTTAGCTCCTGAACAACCAGGAATGGTGGGGGGAATGGCTGCCGTCGGAGGTCTGGACCAGTTGGGTATACCGAATCTACGAATCTGGAGTAGGGATTTAGCTAATGATCCAGAAAAACTTAAGCAGATTGTGGCTTTTACCAGATTTGCTCAAGAGAGAGCCGAGATCTCTTCTTCGGCTGATGAGGTAATTGAAAGACTCTATGGTCAGATTTATGGAGAAATTGGTGGCCGGAGCATTCAGATCGTCACTGCTGAAGCCGATCCCCTTCAGTGGGCCAGGATATTTGGGGTCGATATCCAGCCCATTGATCAGATAGAAATCATCAGAAGAGCCAATGAGATGATTTCCTGGAGTAATGGAATAAATAGCAAGGTGAGGGAAATAAAGGACGAGAGAATTAGCCAAGCTTTCAATTTTCTTACCGAACATGTGGCAAGTGTGAATTATGAGGATAAATTCACCGAGGATAAACTTAAATACCAGCTTGCCTGCTATTA
Organism: Clostridia bacterium; assembly: GCA_030602435.1. Taxonomy (GTDB): domain Bacteria; phylum Aerophobota; class Aerophobia; order Aerophobales; family AE-B3A; genus JAUWRC01. The sequence goes on along the minus strand of JAUVZS010000098.1, from coordinate 3,219 downwards.
TGCCACCGAAGACATTATTGCTGAAAATAACCTTGATTTCATTGGTATTAAATGTCAGCCAGAATTGAGTGAATATCATGTAACCCAATGTCTGACTCAGGCTTTCAGCAATGACAGTCGAGGTCCTGCGGGAGAAAAGAAAAAGATTGTCGTCTGTGCTTGTGAGGATGATAAAGATGCTGCCTTAACCCAGCAGATAATGTATCTTTTAACCGATAGGCCCACTATGTTTGCTGATTTTCGACATCTGGATCCAGAAAGAAATATCCTTTATCTGGTAAATTGTGGTGCTCATACTCCCTGGTTTGCCACCCGCAGTGACAACATCGAAGCCAATTTAACTAAAATAAGGTTAGATAAACAAACCTTTTTCTATCCTGCCTGTGGAGCAACGGTCAACTTTGATGCCCTACCCGGGCCAGTAACTGGAGCAAGACTGGCCAGAAAAAATGGAAGATACTGGATGAATATAGTCCCTGGCGAGTTCGTGAAAAGACCAGTTAATGCTGTAATCACTACTTTCAGCTGGCCTCATGCTTTTATGAAATTTAGAGTTCCTATGGAGCAGCTTTTCCAGGAGCATCCCTCTAATCACCTCCAGCTGGTAGCCGGTGATTATGTGGCTGGCCTGGTGGAGATATGCGAAAAGTTAGGGATAGGATATAAGGTGCAGGATAAGAATCTGGAGTACGAGAGAATAGCTTAGAATTTTTTGACGTAACTTTTGTACGAATACTTGGCAAAACCTCGAAAAAATGAAATATTACGAAACTTAGCCAAATTTTTGGCAACTTTTTTACTTTTTCCCACTTAAAGCTATTTTTTTTGCGGCTCCGCTATCGCTTCGTCCAAATTTACTTACTTAGTTTGCTTACCCGCCGTCCCGTGTTAAGTGAAATTGCTTGATTAAACCTACCAATTGTTATTGTAATATCAGTCGAGCACTTATACTTGATTTTTGTCAGGAATCAAGTAGAATAAATCTCAAGGTTGGTAGAAAAGAACAAGGAGCTAACTTATGGTTTATCAAGTTCTGGCAAGGAAATGGCGACCCCAATTATTTGAGGAGATTGTAGGACAGGATCATATAGTACGCACCTTAAGAAATGCTATCTCCCTGGGTCGAATAGCTCATGCCTATCTATTTACTGGAATGAGGGGAACAGGAAAGACTTCAACGGCACGGATTCTTGCTAAAGCCTTGAACTGTAAAAAGGGACCTACACCTTCTCCTTGTAACGGGTGCGATAACTGTAAGGAGATTATGAGGAGCGAATCCCTGGATGTTTTGGAGATAGATGGTGCTTCTAATAGGGGTATTGATGAGATAAGGGAGCTGCGGGAAAAGGCAAGATTTTCTCCTATCAAGGCAAAGTTCAAGGTCTACATCATAGATGAAGTACATATGCTCACTAATCCCGCATTTAATGCCCTTCTTAAAATTTTGGAGGAGCCACCTTCTTACATAGTTTTTATTTTTGCTACTACTGATCCTCACAAGCTTCTACCTACTATTGTTTCTCGCTGCCAGAGGTTTGATTTCAGAAAAATACCTACACCCAAGATCCTGGCTCGTTTGTATCAAATAGTAGAAAAGGAGGAAATTAGGATAAACAAAGAGGCTCTTACTCTAATTGCTGAGGGGGCAGAGAATAGTATGCGAGATGCGGAAAAGGTTCTTGATCAAGCTGTTTCCTATGCGGAGGGGGAGATAACAGAGGCCGATGCGGTTAATATTCTGGGAATGGTGGAAAAAAGATATCTATTTCAGCTTACCCAAAACATAGCCCAAAAGAATCCTTTGGCTAATATAAAACTGATTAATCAGTTGCTTGAAGAAGGAAGAGATCCAAATTGGGTTATTAAGGAATGGCAGAAATGGTTCAGAGATTTGATTATCCTTAAAATGGGAGGGGATGATTTTCTGCCTGAAAAGAAAGAAGTAGAAAAGCAAGTCTCTTTTTTTACCCTAACTCAGTTGGTTCATTTTATAAACCTGCTTTCGGCAGCTAAACGGAAGATCGCTTTCTCTTCTCAATCACAAGTGGATTTAGAATTATTGATGGTGGAGCTCTCTTCCGGTTTTGAAGCAGATAGCTTAAGTTTGAAGGAACCCGAGCTGGTGGGAATCTATCAAAAGATACTGGATTTAGAGAAAAGACTAACCTCAGAATCTTCTTTTGCTGAAAAGAAAGAAAAGATTTCTCAAGAAGTACCTCTCACAGCTTTTTCGAGCGACGAGCGACGAGCGACGAGCGACGAAAATGCCTCGGAACACATAGAACAAGAAAAAAGAGAGAAGGGATACGAGGATGAGCAGCAAAAGGCAGAAAAGATAGATAAGGACAACGAGTTCCTCAAAAAATGGCCTTTAATCATAAAAGAAATTGAGAAAAGAAAAAAAACTTTGGGAATATGGCTGCAAAAGGCTAGCCTCATAAATATAGAAAAAAATTCGGCCACTTTGGGATTAAAAAATGGATTTCATAAAGAAACCTTAACTGAAAAGAATAACCTGCGTCTGATAAATGAGGCGCTAAAGAAATTCTTGCCTTTTTCTTTTGCTCTTAAATATGTTCTTATTAAAGAGGAGGATGAGGATAAGGAAGAAAGAAAATTGGAAAAATCCTCCTCTAAGTCTAAATGGACTGGAATGGTGGCTAAGGCTATAGATATTTTTGAAGGGGAAATAGTAAGGAGGTAACTTTAATGATAACAGATGTGGCAAAGCTATTAAGACAATTTCAAAAACTACAAGGAGAGTTTAAAAAGGCACAAAGGGAAATAGCCAAAGAAGAAGTTACTGGTTCGAGTGGGGGAGGGATGGTGGAGGTGACCGTTAATGGCAAGTTTGAAGTTATCGATATACGAATAGAGAAGAAGCTCTTAGAGGAAAAGGATGTGGAGATGTTGGAAGATCTTATTCTGGCAGCAGTAAACAAGGCAATGGCAAAGGTACAGGAGCTAGTTAAAGGAAAACTGGGACAGCTTACAGGAGGATTAAGTATTCCAGGGATAGGGATACCGGGAATGTAGTTCATGGTTCATAGTTCATGGTTTATTGATAGAAAGAACAAACAAGATGGTAAGTGGTTCTCGATTCTCGATGCTCGTCTCCCTCTCCCCTGAGGGGAGAGGGAAGGGGTGAGGGGACACGAGATACGAAATTTGCTGATGGTAGTGAGGCATATTTAATGTACTCTGTCAGATCTATAAATA
>JAUVZS010000262.1:0-2807 GCA_030602435.1 Clostridia bacterium | reverse complement strand
TTCTATCAGTTGTAGCTTTGATCTTAGTGTTGGCACTATAGTGCTTCTTGAGAATATTAGCCAATCGGTACATTCTGTCCAATGCCACCTTGTCTATATCAACGAGACTTACGGTTAATTCAAATTCTTTCAATTCCTCCGAAGTCATTAAATCAGCAAGAGTGCCTCGTCCAAAAGAAGCGCTTCCTGCCCCGATAACGACAATTTTCAGCTTCTTCATCTTAAACAAGATATGCCTCATTTCGTGGGGCAAAAGGTTCAAGGGTTCAAGGAGTCAAGGGTTCGAGGGTTTCCTTTCCAAGGAATCGATCAGTGCCTTGAGCATCCTTTCCGCCTCTTTGCCTGATTCTAAAATTTTCTCCCTTTCCTTTTTCTCTATGTAGCCCAGGTCTATAGCTAGTAATAATTGGGTCTCCAATTCACAGTAGGACCCATAAGGGATCTTGCTCAAATTTGTTACAAAATATTACAAGGGAAATTTTGGTTATTTTCACTACTTTCCAAAAATTATTGAAATTCCGATACCGGTACATATACGGTCGTCCGTACTGTACTACAATATATAAAAGATTTTGTTTTTGTCAATCACCGAATTGGGGAATCGTTGAATCACACGTATAATCTGACCGAAGAGGTATTGGTTGGATCATATAAAATGTAACCGAAATCTGATACAATACTGACCAGATTAAAAGGTAGGAAGGAAAGGAGCGTATTTCGTCAATGTTTATGCATCAAAAAGCCTATTTTTGCTTAACTTTTTGCCAAACTCTTGTGAGTATTTTGTGCAGAGGGGAAGATAATTTTTCCTATCAAGTTAAAAATTTATTCTTATAAAAAGATTTCCCCTATTAGCCTGGTAATTATTCTCACTTTCATTTTTGTCCTCAAAGTCAATGAAACTATATTCTCCCTCTATCCAAACGTACTTAATTAACCTCCAGTCCAGGCCTAAAGTAGCTATATTTTTTACATTATTTGAAAAAATTCCTTGAGAGTTAATTTGCTGCAGGTCACCTTTTATCCTTATTCTTTTAGTAAGATTATAAATCAAGTTGGCTCGAAAGATTCTCTTAGTAGAACTCACATTTCTCATAATCTTGTAGCTGGCTGAGCTCCAAACCTTGGAAAAGATATAATTAACCCGGGCAAAAATTTCCTCATTTGAATTCTGGCTAATATTTGAGCCTGTATTCTTAATAGTGTATCTGGCTAGAGTTAATAATGACTTAGTAGGTCTCATGGTAAAAATTAACTTTGCATCTGTGGTTGAAGAAGTGATAATATTTCTAAGTATATCATAAGTTGCTTTTACCTCATAGCTTGTGGTAATTGATAATTTATAGCTGGGTGTAATCTTTAAATTTAAAAGAGTAGTTGTATTTGCCCTCACCCCGTTGGCTACTTTAACTCCATATTTTATACTGCTGGTAATAGCTCTGGTGGGTCTTAGTCCAAGCATAACATTGGCTGTGGTTGTTTGAAAAGAGGTATTTCCGGGAAGAGAATCCTTAACCTCTCTTACCGAATATGAGCTATTAATAGATAATATTCTATTGGGTCTTGCTCTAAGGTTAAGTGTGGTAGTGGTAGTAGTGGTAACTTTAGTAGAAGGGTTTTCCAAGAAAGTCTTATCCTCATATATGCTGTAGCTTCCAGAGAGGGTTATTTTTTTAAAAAGAGAGGTATTTAGCCTTATATTGGCCGTGCTTTTGACTGAGCTCGGCTGCTTCTGGGTATAATCAGTAAAATTTGTAGTCTGATAATCAGTAGTTAAATTCGAGACTCCCCATCTATGGTTCAGGCTCAGCCGCCAGATATCTATAGTTTTATCTACACCTCCAGGAGCTTGCTCGTTATTGGTGTCGCTTTGACTTTTATACCTAAGGTCTACCCAGGTATTTCTGGTGAAACCACATCTTGCTCCTACTTCCATGGTCTCTCTATCATTAGCTTGCCTTGCTTCTTCTATCATAGTAAAACCTGATTCAATCTCTTTATATTGAGCATTTAAGTCTAGGCTGCCTATTTTCTTGCGCATCTTTACTTTAAAGGCACCGGCCCTGATTAGTTTTCCTCCTTTTAGATGGAGGGCATCAATATAAATTTCTTTCTCTTCACCTGGCGGTGCATCGGCCTTGGTAATGTAAAGTCTAATGGATGTTATTGCTTTCCTTAAAGGTAAGCCATAGACAATGAAATCATCCAGATTTAAAGTGAGGGTTCTCCAGCCAGAGGCAAAGTCAAGAGGTAAAGTATAGCGAAAGAAATCCTGGCTACTGCTCATCAAGTCAATACTAAGAGTTCCCTGACTGCCCTCGGCTTTTTTAAAGAGGCCAAATTCTAGTTTTTGATAAGGAGAAAAATCCTGTCTACCAGGTAGGTTCTGAGTGACAGAGACATAAGTCTCTTTTTCCTCCCTATTAAATGTATAGCGAAGAGATAAGGCCTGGGGACTGGAGGAGGCAGTAGGAGGATAGGGACTAAAAGCAGGGTCTATTTCCTCATTTATTGGCCCTACCTCAAGACTATTTCCTGTGTCTAGCTCTATTTTCCCCCACCTTTTCTCAAGAGAAAGACTTAAAGTGTCAATATATAAGGTTCCAGATAAGCTTTGCTGAGTAGGGTTGGTAACTTTAAGCCTTATCTCTTCAACTTCTTTTAAGGAGGGATGATTTTCTTCTTCACTGGAAAAATCGGTGGGCAAATTAATCTTTACTATCTTCCAGTCATCCTGCCAATCAACAGAGAAAGTAAAACTATAAACTACTCCCCCTTCTACCAGTTGTATGCTAAGATTAACCGAC
>JAUVZS010000017.1:0-11032 GCA_030602435.1 Clostridia bacterium | reverse complement strand
AGCAAAAGAACCTCCCTCCGGTCCTCCGCAGAAAAAGCGTATGGTTACTCCCTCGCCGAGTTTTTCCAGCCCATAACTGGTAGCAGCAAAAGCGAGACCGAGACAAAGCGCCATAAGCACCACAAATACCATTAGTCTCTTTTTCATTTTGTTCTCCTTTTATCTTGAAAGTTTCAGAAAGAACTTAATTATTTGAGTCTCCAAGCTTCCTTTTTCTGCACTAGATTGGCCTATCTATTCTCTCACCTCCTTTTACCTTATTTATAATTGATAGATTTCTTTTCAAATTACTTTACAATCTTCTTTTAAATATAAACAAATGTTACAGTTTAGCCTTTCTAAAAATAGGGTCTTGCTCAAATTTGAGGCAAATTTAGGGTCGACAGAATCTTAAGGAAAAATTAAAATCTAGAATCATTCTTTCTTTTCGGTTTTGGAAACTGGTGTTTACTGCAGGAAAATTGGGGAGAATTGGATTTGATTTCTACAGGATAATCTTGCTCTCTACCCTACCCTACAACCTGCTCAATAAGAGGTTCAAGGGATCAAGGGGTACAAGTTCAACCGGTTAAATCCAGTTTTGAAAAATCACATCTAAAACGTCTCCTCTAAATTTTTTGAGTAATTTTGGGATATTGCTCAATTTTGTAACAAATTCGAGAAACGTCCTGATATCGCTCTCTTACTGTTTTATAGTATAATCCAAAATAAGAAGCTGTCAAGTCGGTTGATTTAGAAATTTCTCTTCCGGAGTCGATACTAGCCAGGTCGGTAATATTTCTTTTTTTCTAGTCCTTTTGGTAGATATTCTTGCTTCACTTTACCTTTGGGAAAATTATGAGGGTACTTATAATCTTTGCCGTAACCTAAGTTTTTCATTAAGGAAGTAACAGGGTTTCGAAGATGTAGAGGGACCGGTAAATTCAGCGTCTTCTTTACATCTTTTTTGGCGGCTAGAAGACCGGCGTAAGAGGCGTTGGATTTTGGAGCAGAGGCAAGATAAGTCACTGCCTGAGCTAAGTTAATTTGAGCTTCAGGCATGCCCACAAACTCCACTGCTTGAGCGGCAGCCGTAGCTACTGATAAAGCCTGAGGATCAGCATTACCTACATCCTCTGAGGCAAAGATAACCATTCTTCGGGCAATAAAGCGAGGGTCCTCGCCTGCTTCAACCATACGAGCCAGCCAATATAGAGCAGCATCTGGATCAGAACCCCGCATGGATTTAATGAAAGCAGAGATAACATTGTAATGCTCCTCACCTGCTTTGTCGTATAAAAGAGCCTTGCTTTGTAAAGCCTCCTCAGCCGTGCCCAGGTCAATGTGACGTACACCTTCTTTGTCTGGCTTGTTGGTCTCAGCACCTATTTCTACCGCATTTAAAGCCACTCGGGCATCTCCATTTGAACCCTCGATAATCAAGTCCAGAGCTTTCGTATCAATATTTATCTTATATTGACCCAGACCCTTTTTCTTGTCTTTTAAAGCCTGATCTAAGACTTTCTTAATTTCCTCTGGGCCTAGCCTTTCCAGGGTAAAAATTCTTGTCCGGGAAAGAAGTGGCCCAATAACCTCAAAAGAGGGATTTTCTGTAGTTGCCCCAATTAAAACAATGGTTCCATCTTCAACGTGAGGCAGAAAAGCATCCTGTTGAGCTTTGTTAAATCGATGAATTTCATCGATGAAAAGAATCGTTTTTCGATTATAGGCTTTCAGTCTGGCTCGGGCTTCTTTCACTACTTTTCTCACATCGGCTACACCTGAGGCAACGGCAGAAAATTGGACAAAATGTGATTTAGTAAGATGGGCAATGATGCGCGCCAGGGTGGTCTTTCCTGAACCGGGGGGTCCCCAGAAGATAATAGAGACGATTTTATCTTCCTTAATCATCTTTCGCAGGATTCTTCCCTCGCCCACAATATGCTCCTGCCCCACAAACTGATCCAATGTTTCTGGCCGCATACGATCAGCTAGAGGAACCTGTGGTTTTACCTTTTTTTCTTCTGGGTGAAACAAATTCATAGCCATAACCTAGCTTATTACTTACAGCTTATAGCTTTGTAAAATTCTGGCCTTCGGTCTCTAAAAATATCATTGTACTTTGTTAGATGTTTGTTGTGCGTCTTACTAGGATCTATAAATGCTGTGGAGACTCCTTCTTCCCTGGACATTTTGAGTAATATTTTCCCGTCAGCATCAACTATTTGACTCATCCCAGTAAACTCAATTTCCCCACAAGAATTACGTCTTTCTATTCCGATGCGGTTAGCGGTAATACAAATTACTCGATTCTCAATAGCTCGAGTAACCATAGCATCCTGGCAGAAAGGAAGAATCAAATTTGCCGGATGACAGATTATTTCAGCTCCTCCAAGAGCCAGGATACGGACTACTTCAGGAAAAAGCCAATCAAAACAGATCATAGTACCTATCTTATTTCTTCCCATATTAAAGACGGGAAAACTCAAATTGCCAGGAGTAAACCAGAACTTTTCTTTATCAAATAAGTGTACTTTGCGATACCGGCCAATAAAGCCATCTGGCCCTACAAGGACAGCCGAGTTGTAGCATTTATCAGCTTCCCTTTCGGCCAGACCTGCTACAATAAAAGTGCCAGCTTTTCTGGCTGCTTTTGCCAACTCCTTTGTTGTATAACCCTCAGGAATTAGCTCAGCCATATCTAGAGCTTCTTCTGCTGAGGCGAAAAGGTAGCCTGTATTGAAAAGTTCAGGCAAAACCATAAGATCCACATCTTCTTTCAAGATGTGATTTACTGCTTTACTCACATTATACTCAGTCTCTCCAAATTGTGGAGCAAATTGAAAAAGGCCTACTTTCATTTTTTTTCCTCACTTTAGAAGCGATGGGCTTTTTTTGCTAATTCATAGCCACTTTTCGCCTCTTTTGATAGGTCTATCTCCAAATAAGCCGCCTGAGAATTATAATAAGGGCTGCCTTTACGAGAGAATAAGGTCAGCACCTTACCTTCATGATTTACTGAAACTCCCTGGCAAGGTTGATGGCTTCTGATAAGAGTCTTCACTCCCAGCTTACTCAGTACATCCATCGTGAGCTTCCTGCCAAAGATCCTGCCCGCTCCTCGCGGTGAAGGATAGTTTTCCTCAACTTCTCCCGGGTCACTCCAAAGTATCTCCTCCAGGTATTTTTTGGCTGGATGTCTCTCATGAGCATAAGCTATTTCATCCAGCGAGGTAAGGCCCTCAGGCAGTCCTCCGTGAAGCATTAAATATTTTCCATTAATGATAACGCTATGATGTAAGCTGTTAAAAAATCTTTGGAGGTGAGCGTAAGCTTCTCTTCCCTTATTCCCATATTTTTCTCTCAAAAAATATGGTAGATCATGAGGACGAACTCCTAAATCTTTCGGTCCTTCGTGATTACCTCTCAGGAGAATAATTCTTTTCCTGAAAATACTTTTAAGGGTTAAGATGAGGTAATAAGCTTCAGGAGATTTTTCTCCTCTGTCTCCATAATCTCCTAGAAAGACTAGATATAGTGCTTCCTTATTCCCTTTCTCTGTAAAATCACTTTCTTCCAGAATAAAAACTAGACTCCCTAGGTCCCCATGTAGATCCCCCACTACCAAGACTTTGCCTTTAGCTGGAAGATATACCAGACCCCCTTCAACTACCTGTTCACCCATCTTTTTCTGGACTCTTTCCCTCGTCAAAATAGCAGTGACTTCTTGTACAAGAGTAGAAAACTCTCCTCCTTCCGAGATAAAAGCCTTTCTGGCTAACTCTATTACATTCATGGTTATTTAAACTGGATTACTTCATCCCATGGTTTTCTCCACCTGGGTTCTGGCGAAATAGCTGGATAACCTAGGGGAGTTAGAGCTATTGGTTCCTCCCCCTGGGAAAGGTCTAAGATTTTCTTTACCTCGGAAACGTCAAAGGCACCAATCCAGCAGGTCCCCAGTCCCTCAGCGGTAGCAGCCAGAATAAGATGATCCATAGCAATGGTTACATCTACATCGAGATAGCTTTTCCCATCCCATCTTCTCCAGGCTTCTTCTTTGAGCCCACAGGCACATATCAGGACAGGAGCTGTCCAGAACCACTCTCCAGCATAAGCTGCTTTGAATTTTTCTCTGATTTTTTTATCCTTTACTACTATAAACTTCCAGGGCTGAGCATTTTTAGCTGATGGAGCAATCCTTGCCGCCTCAAGAACTCTTCTTAATTTTTCTTCCTCCACTGGCCGGTCTTTGTATTTTCTAATGCTTCGCCTTTTCTTTATCACCTCATAAAAATCCATACACCCCTCTTTCCTAAAGTTAGGTAGTCTGCATTTCTTCGCCTCTATCTTAAATATGTAAGAAAAATAGATATTGTCAAATCTTGAGATATATTATTTTGGAGTAAAATTTTGAGGAAACTCCTGATACTGGGAGTTCTTGAGATTTATTCTGGATTTATTTATCTAAATTTATTGGCTGGCATTATGGTTGAATGGGATAACTTTTAAAAATTCGGCTGATAGAAAAAATAGGGACACATTCCATTTTTCACTATTACTTACCTTTACTCTTATATATTCCGTAAAGAATTCCGATTCTTATATATTCCGTAAAGGATTCTTATCCTTATAAGGAAGAGGCATTAACTTCACTATATCTTTTACTTGCTCAAATTCTGGATCTTTATGAACGAGATTAGCTTTCTTTTCCCAAGCAGTAGCTATAATCCAGGAATCAGCCACCGAGAGTTGAAAAGAGGCTTTAATTCGAGCTGCTTTAATAAGTAGTTCTTTTCTTTCTCCTACTCTTTTAATAGGTAAAGCCTCCGTTTCAGCCAAGATCTCTTTGGCAAATTGTTCTCCCTTATCCTGCCACACCCGATAGCATAATTCCATTAAGGTCATAAAAGAGAGATAGACTTCACATTTACTTTCTTCCGATTCTCTTAATATTTTCTCAACCTTATCTGCTCCCGCCTCATCCTCACGAAGAGCTAGCAAGGCTGAGGTATCCAGAACATATCTAACAGGCTTATTTTCCATCTAATTCTCTTTCAAGTCTTCTCTCTCTTTTCCTTTCCTCAAGAAGTCGCTCTACCAACTTTTGTCCTTTTGATTTTCCCCGGTAAACTGATATAATATCCTTTGGAATAGGAATGACAGTGATTACCTCTCCTTCATCTATCCATTCTAATTTGCCCTGGGCTATAATTTTGTATTTTTGCCGGATATTAGCAGGGACAGCTGTCTGGCCTCTTTTAGATACAGTAGTCTGCATTCTTTTCTCACCTCCGTTTTACAACAATATACAACAAAAAATTTTTTTGTCAAGTTTTTAATTCAATTGTCAAGCTTTTAGCTACTTTTGCAAATCTAATGAGTCATTGCTTTGTAAAATTCTTTGGATGCAGATATACGCAGATTATCTCGAAAGGAGATTGCTTCACTTCACTGGCAATGAGAAAATTGTATTTTAAAGATCCCTGAAGGAGAGATTTCTGGGTATGTTATAATAGGTGATATAATAAAAAAAGAAAATAGCTTATCCTCTTCTGAAATCCTAAATTATCCTGCTCTTCAAGAGCACGAAAAGGAGGATAAACTAAAATGGATACTGCAACCCAAGAAAAGGTAGAACCTCAAGAGGAAAAGGAGTTATAAAAAGTAAGGTAATTTTTGTCTTGGCCATTTAAATAATCATCTCAAAAAATAGGCCTCAGTAGCATATCTTCGTATCATTCTGTGAGTATTAAAATAATAGGCAATCTTTCCAATGGAGTTTTTAATCATCTCCATCCATTTATCCCTCTGTTCGTAGAACATGGGAAGGATAATATACTCTAACTTGTTATATAAGTCTTCTTTCTCTCGATTATAAATTTCATCTTGAGATATCCCTTTATCAGACCACGGTCCAATAGCCCAACCCGTGACTCCTTCAATACAACCTTCTATCCACCAGCCATCTAAGACAGAAAAGTTTATCACTCCATTATGTGCTGCCTTCATACCACTCGTACCTGAAGCCTCTGAAGGCTTCTGAGGTGTATTTAACCAGACATCTACTCCAGAAATTAGTTTCTTGGCAATTTCCATATCATAATTTTCTAAATAGCCAATCTTGATTTCATCTTTTAATCTTTCCATGTAGGAATATGTTTCTTCAATCATTCTTTTCCCTGATTCATCCCCAGGAGGCGCCTTACCAGAAAAGATGACCTGAAACTTATATCTTTTGTTTATTCTTTTTAATCTTTCTATGTCCGTAAATAAAAAATTATGTCTTTTATATGCAGTGGCTCGGCGAGCAAAGCCTATTGTGAGTATATCAGTTGACAATCCAATATTTGTTACACTATTAACATACTCGATGAGTTCCTTCTTTGCTTTCCAACGTGCCTGCCAGATTTCTTCATTAGGAATAATTGTCACTCTCACCAATAATTCTGGCTCATTTGCCCAACCAGGTAGATACTTATCATATATTTTCTTAAAACTGGGATGAGTCCAGGTATAGGAGTGAATTCCATTGGTTATTGCTTGAATCTTATAGCCAGGGAACATCTCTTTTGTGACCTGGCGATGTTTCTTGGCCACGCTGTTAATAAATCCACTTAAGTTTAAAGCTAGTAAGGTCATATTTAAACAATCTCTTCCAGCAAATTTTCTTAAAGTCTCTATCGAAGCTGTATCCTTTAATATTTCCTCAATAAGTTCATAGGAGAATTTATCATGACCGGCTTCTACTGGAGTATGTGTTGTAAACACGCACAGATCTCTAACCTTATCCTTATCCATTTTATTTTGCTTAAGTAATTCTAAGGCAAGAAAGCTGGCATGGCCTTCGTTTAAATGATACTTTAATACTTCAACCCCTAATGCATTAAGCATTCTCACTCCACCTATTCCTAAGATGAGTTCTTGTTTTATTCTATAACTTTGGTCTCCCCCATAAAGATAAGAAGTAATCTCTCTATCTTCTTGGGTGTTACCCTCTATATCAGTATCAAGGAAAAGCATCGGGACTTTCCCTCCTGTTGAACTCTCTACTGTATAAAGCCAAGCCTTGACCTTTACAATTCTTCCTTGAATCTGTACTTCTATATCCTCTGATAGGAGAGACATAAATTTCTTTGGGTTCCACGGGGCTAAATACTCAATTTGTCTTCCTTCCGGGGTAAGTTCCTGGCGAAAGTATCCTTTGGAATTAACCAGAGTAACCGCAATTAAAGGAATCTTTAAATCCGCAGCTGACCTTATAGTATCTCCAGCCAAAATCCCTAACCCACCACAGTAAGTAGAAAATTCAGGAGACAACCCGATTTCCATTGAGAAATAAGCAATCTTCTTTCCTTTTAACCCTGCACTTTCACGAAAGTACTGGGCTGAATGTTTATGCATTGTAATTCTTCTTATTCAGTTCTTGCTGAAAACTTCTCAAAATTTAATCTATGTAATTAAGAGCTGAGTTTTGCAAACATCCTGTACTTATCGTTATCTTTCCATGATCCAAATTACTGCTTCATAAAGATTATGGGCCATATCCTTTAATTATGCTTAATATCTTGAAATTATAGGCAGGAATCTTCATGTAAAGCTTATTTCTATTTTGCAAAAAAGTCTCATTGGTAAAAACATCTTTATAAAGTTTCTCTTTTTCTTTTCCCGTTTCTGAGATAGGGACTTCCACTTTCTTGTTTTTACTAGAATTATTAAGAGCTACTATTATTTTCTCTCCATTTAAGTCCCTCAAGAAGCAATAAATTCCTCCTTCCCCATAAAGGGAATGAAAATTGCCCCTTCTTAAAACTATGCTTTCTCTTCGCAGTTTGACCATCCTTTTATACAAATCTAATAAATGCTGGTTTTGCCGATCCTCCTCCCAGATCATACATCTTCTGCAATCTGGATCTTCTCCACCCCTCATGCCCACTTCATCGCCATAATAAATTACAGGTACACCAGTATAGGTCATTAGAAAAACAACAGCGAGTTTCATTTTCTTGATGTTCCCCTTGCACAGCGTTAAAAAACGTGGTCTATCATGACTACTCAGGAGATTGAACATAGCTTGATTTGCCCAATCCGGATAAGCTCGCTCTAATCCATACAACTGCCAGTTAAAATCTTTAGCCGTTAGGTTTTCCCTGACAAAAAACTCGATGAGTAGCTCATGAAGTTTATAGTTCATAACTGCATCTAAACACCTACTTTTAAACCAGGAAGTAGCGATACCTATAACTTCGCCCACTATATAAGCATTTTCCTTAACCTCTTTAGCTGCTTTTCTAATTTGCTTGACGAAACTCGGATCCATATATTCTACTGTGTCTAGCCTCCAGCCGTCAATATCAGCCTCCTTAATCCAGTATTTTACTATTTTCAATAGATATTCGCGGACCTCAGGGTTATCAGTATTAAATTCTGGCATTGAGGGAGTCCCCATCCAGCAGCGATAGTTAGGCTCTGGCTGCCTGACGATGGGAAAATTCTTTATAATAAACCAATCCTTATATTTTGATTTTGAACCCTTTTCTATTACATCCTGAAAGGCCCAGAAGGTATCCCCACAATGGTTGAAGACCCCATCCAAAATTATCCGCATTCCGCGCTGATGAAGCTCCCTCACCAGCCTCTTTAGAGTATCTTTATCGCCCAAAGCAGGATCTACTTCATAGTAATCAGTTGTATCATATCTATGATTAGAAGGTGCTTTAAAGATTGGATTTAAATAAAGAGCGTTTATTCCTAGTTCTTCTAAATAGGGCAATTTGTAAATAATACCTTCCAAATCACCTCCAAAGAAACTATTTCTAGTAGGTTTTTGTTCCCATTTGCGTATATTTTTGGGATCATTCTCTGAATTTCCATTGTAAAATCTATCTGGAAAGATATGGTAGAATATCGCATCCTGTACCCAATGAGGGGGTTTTATCCTCATTTTTGCCCTCTTCATCCCTTCACCGCCCCTCGGGTAAGTCCCGAGACAAGGAACCGCTGTAAGGAGAGAAAAATCACCATTATAGGAAAAGCTCCCAATATAGAGGCAGCAGCAAAGATTCCCCAGCGGGTGGCGTATGGCCCCATAGTGAAGAGTCTCAAGCCTACAGCAAAGGTATATTTTTCTGTTCCTGTCAATAGAATGCTCGGCAGCAGGAAATCACCATATGTTCCGATAAAGGAGAGAATAAATATGACTGCTAATATGGGCCTGACCAGGGGAAAGATGATCCACAAGAAGGTCTGGAACCGAGTGGCACCATCTATCATGGCTGATTCCTCTAATTCGTGGGGAATTGTATCAAAATACCCCTTCATCAGCCAGGTATTGAACCCTACCGCCCCTCCTAGATAAACCATGATCAGCCCGCCGTGCGTGTTTAATCCCAACCAGGAGATATAGCGCCCAATATTCAGAAGGAAAAGATAGATGGCAACCATAGCTAGCATCTGAGGGAACATCTGGATGAGGAGCAAGGCTATAAGCCCTGTGCGGCGGCCCCGAAAACGGAAACGGGATAGGGCATAGGCTGCCAGAGCGGCCAGGAATACCGTTAACACCGAGGCTGTTCCAGAAACCTTAATGCTGTTCCACAACCAGAGGCCGAAGGGATGCCGGGGAACAGAGAAAAGCTCCTGGTAGTGGCTGGTAGTAAAATTTTTAGGGATGAGCCGATAGCCGCCGAAGAGGGTATCAGCAGCATTGAGTGAAACGGAGAATATCCAGATGACAGGAAAAAGAGCAATGACAATCATTATCCAGATCAGTAGATGGCGAAAGCTCTTCTCAAGAAAAGTATGTTGGCTGTACATTGTATTTTCCTCTAAAGTTCCTCGCCCATTTGCTCTAAGCGGCGGGTGAAGCGGAAGTTAACTGCGCTGATTGTGCCGATAATCACAAAGATAATGAGGGAAATCGCCGCTGCAAAGCCATAACGGGCCCCAGAGATGCCAAAGGCCAATTTGTATGTATAGGTGACCAGGATGTCAGTTGCTCCAGCAAGTGTTTGAGCTCCAGGAATCGGTGGTCTCCCCTGGGTAAGTAAATAAATAACATTAAAATTATTGAAGTTAAATGCAAAAGAGCCGATTAAAAGGGGAGCAACCGAAATTAACAAAAGAGGGAAGGTGATCTCTTTAAATTGGTGCCAGCTATTAGCTCCATCAATGTGGGCTGCTTCATATAATTCTCTTGGAATGCTCTGCAGTGCTCCCAAACACACAATCATCATATATGGATATCCAAGCCAGAGGTTAACCAGGACTAATGCCACTTTAGCCCAGATAGGATGCTGGAACCAGGGAATCTTGAAGGCAAATAGATTTTGTAAGAAGTAATTGACGATACCAAAGTCGGTATTCAGCATCCCACCCCACATGAGGATAGAGATAAAGGCTGGAATTGCATAGGGAACAATCAAAATAGTACGATAGAAATAGCGTATTTTTAAGTATGGATCATTGAGGAACATGGCCAAAGCAAGTCCTAAAGTGAAAGCTGTAGCTACACAAAGAAATGCATAGAGGAAAGTCCAGGAGAAGACGCGAAAGAAGGGTCTGGTAATCTGAGGATTTTTTATGATTTCAAAAAAGTTCTGAAATCCGATCTGGACCGTGAATCCTGGCTGGAGTGTCTTCCCATCAACCGAGGTAAAGGTTCCTTTTACGGGTGTATAGGTTACACCTGTCTGCAGGTCTGTCAAGGTTTCTTCCTCGCGGTCGTAGCGATACTGAGGTTTATAGGTACGAAACTCATTCAAGGAAACGAGGCGAATTGTTTCTCCGTCCCGTTTCAAACTCAGTTGCTGAAGCTCCCCCAGAATTTGGAAAAGTTCACCCCGACTCAGCCGACGGTAGCCATTAATCTGGCTGACCTCTCCTGCCTCATAGATAAAGCGCGGATCTTTCGGGTCTACAGGTTTTAAATTATCTTCCTGGGATAGGTAGTTTATCCCTGTGGTTCGGGAAGTAAGAAGGAGAATCAGGTTTCCTTCAGGATTTCTGAATGTCTGATAAGTGTATCGCTCGCCTCCCTCGGGCAGATAGTATT